>JANOFZ010000035.1:0-4832 GCA_031413935.1 Thermoleophilia bacterium
GTAGACACCCGTCAGGATGCGCTCGAGGATCATCTCCTTGATGTGCTCTCTGAGGAGGAGGCGCGTTGCCCTCATGTGGCCTCTGGAGCTCGTTCGAGCACGTCGACAACGCCCGTTGCTCCGTTGATCCTGATCCTGTCACCCGTCGCGATCAGCTTTGTCGCAACGGACGTGCCGACGACAGCGGGGAGGCCGAACTCACGGGCCACGACCGCCGGATGAGATGCGACGCCTCCCGCATCGGTGACAAGCCCGCCGATCCGCGTGAACAACACGACCCAGGCCGGGTTCGTCATCTGGCAGACGAGAATCTCGCCATCCCGCACCTGGTCGAACTCGTCCACCGATCGCACGAGGCGCGCCGTCCCCTCGACTGCGCCCGGCGACCCTGCAAGCCCATGGATCGCGTCCGACACCTCTGTGGGCTTGCGGTGGAACTTTTCGGGGAAGCCCCAGAGCGTGTAGTAGGGAAATGCGAGTTGTGACTCCGTTGCGGTGCCGATCCACTCCGGCGGTCGGACGCCAAAGCTCCGCTCACGCTCGTCCCGCCGATCGCCCACGAGCGTCTTCGCGTCGAATGCATCGGGATTCCCGACAAGGGTTCGCAGCTCGTTGTAGCGCAGGAACATCACGCCCTCGGGGTCGTCGAGACGATCCGTCGTAACGAGTGCACGACCGATGGCAACGAGGACGAGACGAACGTAGGCGTTGGTGCCCTGATCGATGTAGAAGTGGTGATCAGGCGTCAGCGGGTTCATCCGGAGTGAGAGGTCGAGGGCACGCTCGAGCTGCTGGCGCGTCTCACCCGCCGGGACACCGTCCAGAAGCTCGCCCTTGGCCGCCTCGAGGTCATCCGCCACGGCCGCGAGGGTCGACGGGAAATCGTAGTCCGTTGCGAGGTAGGCGCGAATGGTCTCGATGATGGGCGCCGGGTTCTCGCGCCACGTCGGATAGACGAACTCGTGCGACCAGATCGCCTTGTTCCCGAACTCCTTGCGATGCGGATCGAGCCGCTCGGCGAGGAAGCGACGACCGCGCTCCGATCCTTCGAGCGCACGCAACACGGGGGCGGCGGTCTCGCCCGAGAACGCGCTCGACAGCTCGGCGTCCCCCTTGATCTCCTCCTTCATCTGCCAGAGCTGCTCGATTGCATCCCAGTTCCGGTCGGCGACCGAGCTCTGCAACCGTCCCACGAGCGCCGGGTCGACGTCGCCCTTGACCTCGGCGATCGTGCCGTTCAGGGCCATCGTCGCCGAGAACTGGGCGAAGTTCAGCATCCAGTGGATCTTCCAGTGGCGATCGTGGATGTCGATGGCGTCCTCGAGAAGGACGGCGAGCTCGAGAAGCGACGGATCGCGCTCGAGGGAGGCATCCAGGTACGCGAAGTTCCGTTCGATCTCGGGCCGCAGGCGATCACGCCACCAGTCGAGGAAGTTCTCTGCATAGTGAGGAAGCACCGCGCCGAGGTAGGCGCCAATTCCACCCGCCCACTCGCCCCGAGGCACGCGAACGGCATACCGAGCCTGGTACTCGCTCGACTCGACCTTCAGCGTTGGGTCGGCCGGAACGGCAGCGTGATAGACGTAGCCATTGACATTCTTGGCGATCCAGTCCGACGCAAACGGGGTGCCGAAGCGGCGGAACATGTGGTCGCAGGTCAGCCACCACCCACCAATGTCGAAGAACATCGGCGAGACCGGATTGGGGATGTGAAGGTCGTCGAAGATCCAGAAGAGATCACGCTCGCCCTCACTCCATTCGACGGGGAAGGCGTCGTCGCCGTAGAAGCTGCCGAGGACCGCCTCTTTGCCGTTGGCTGTCATTGACTCGCCCTTTCCTCTCTGATCGGAAGATTCGCCGCGTAGATCGTAACGGTATAATCGCTTATGTCTGATCTGTCAAACGACCACCATTGATCTGGATGACGAGGCAACGGTCGAGTTCTACCAGTGACGTCACCGGTGGCAGCAAAGGAGCGCGAGTCAAACGGGCTGAAGCGGCCTGTCAAGTCATGCAGCGGCTCCCAGACCGTCTCGGAGAGGGCTCCAACCTTGAAATCGTTCCCGGTTTGCATGTGCGCAGAACCCTGTTTCGTTGACAAATGAGGGATAAGCGATTATACATCATCACTTGTGACGGGCGGTAAACCATCAGCGGTGAGAACTCGAACCGGAGCCATTTCCGATGCACGACAGACGTCCACCCTCGTTCTCGAGACCGTGACCGGCCCTGTGGTGGGATCGAAAGTGCGCTCGGCCCTCTGCCACGAGCACTTCTTTGTGGATTTCTCCGGGCCGACGAGCCCGGCGTACATGGACGTCAACTGGGCTGACGTCACCGGTGCGTGCGTGAACAACGCCAACGAGCTGCGCACCCTGGGGGTCGACCTCGTGATCGACTGGACGAACCTCGGTGTCGGCCGCAACGTGCTCCTCCTCCGCGAGATCTCGCGACGAACGGGCATCAAGATTGCCTGTCCTACGGGCATCTACAAGAGCCTTGTCCCTCCACACCTCGCAAAGCACTCGGTCGATGACCTCGCACGCCACTTCTATTCAGAGCTCGTGGGAGGCATCGATGGCACGCCGATCCGCGCCGGCTGGGTGAAGGCTGCAACAACCGAGAACGGTCCGACGAAAGCCGAGACGTCGATCCATCGTGCGGCTGCCCGAGCGGCGACGCAAGCGGGTGCCGCGATCGGCCTCCACAGCCCGGACGCTCGGGCGGCGCGCTTCGTCGTGAAGACCCTCGAGCAGGAAGGCTTTGACGTGAGCCGCTTCGTCTGGGCACACGCGCAACTCTCGGACACTGCAGACCATCTCGCGATGGCAACACGTGGCGCAATGGTGCAGTTCGATGCCATCGGTACGGCCGAGGACACGATGTTCCACGGGCCCACGGACGACGAATCGATGCTCGACCGGATCCAGGCGATGGTCGAAGCAGGTTTTGGTAGCAGCGTCCTCGTCTCTGCAGACGCAACGGTGGTGGCCAACCCCGCGAAGGCGCAGTACGCCCGGGACAACACCTACGTCCTCCGGGTATTCGCCCCCAAGCTCCGACGACGGATTGGAGCAGGGGCGGCCCGGCTCCTGTTGCGGGACAACGTGATGAGGGCGTTCCGCCGAGGAACGAGCGTTCGCTGATGCGACAGGCTCGACCCCGATCACGAAGCACCGAAAGGAGAGCCCCTGCGTGATGTAGCGACGTCGTTCCCTGCGGGGCTCTCGTGAGCCTCACAGCAGTGACCCGAGGATCCTAACCCGCACCAAGAGGAGTGGAACATGGAGACCAAGTTGCCTGACGAACAATCGCTGGACAGGAAGGCGTTTCTCAAGCGCTCGGCCGTGGTGGCCGGCGGAGTCGCCACCGCCGCCGGAATGGGCGGCACGGCCGCAACCGCTGCTCCAAAGCGGCTCTATCGCGGCATGAGGGACCACGTCCTGATCGGCTCACTTCCACCGTTGACGAGCTTCGCCGCGGCGGACGGTGCCGAGCAGAAGAAGGCACAGATCCTCGCTGTCGAGCAGTGGAACAAGGCGGGTGGCGTTCTCGGTCGCGAGGTCAAGATCAAGTTCCTCGACCTCGGTTCGATGGAGCCCGCCAAGATGATCACCCTGCTTCGCCAGCTCACGGGCAAGGACAAGGTTGACGCCGTTGTGACCGGGTACACGTACTACGGAGGCGTCGAGTACGACCTGATGGCCTCGACGGGTATCCCATACATCAATTGCAACACGAACGAGCAGGACGCGACACAGGTTCGAAAGAATCCGTCGAAGTACTGGAACGTCTGGCAGAACGATCCGACCCAGAAGTGGTACGGACTCGGTTTCCCGGCGTTCGTGAAGGACATCCAGAAGCAGGGCTTCAAGCCGAGAAAGAAGACGATCGCGATCGTCTACTCGTCGGACGACTACGCAAGCACGATCGCGAAGCTCTGCAAGCCGGCCATGATCGCCGCCGGCTGGACGGTTCCGTTGTTCGAGCAGGTGACCTCGCCCGTGACCGAATGGGGCCCGGTACTCGCGAAGGTCCGCGACCTCAACCCCGATATCGTCTTCCTCTCGGATGCGACCCTCGGGGACGCTGTCTCCTTCACGCAGCAGTTCGCGCTCAACCCGACGCAGTCCCTGTTGTACGGCCAGTACATCCCGTCGCTGCCCGAGTATCGACAACAAGCGGGCAAGGCCTCGAACGGGGTCATCTGGTCATCCGCATCGGGTGTGCTCAACACGCCAACTGGCCTGGCATATCAGAAGGCATACAAGAAGCGCTGGAAGACGCCGCCCGGCAAGAGCATCGGCGGAATCCTCTACGACGCCACGAACCTCTACCTGACGGCGGTCAAGAAGGCGAACACCGTCACCAACCATCGGAAGGTCATCGACGCGATGGTCAACTCGCGACCGTTCTTTGTCGGTGCGAACGGAACCTACAACTGGAACAAGCGTGATCACACGACGTTCATCTACCCCGAGCAGGTGTCGGACGTGAACAAGGGGATCCCGCACCTCTACTTCCAGATCCAGAAGCTGCAACAGCAGCTCATAAGCCCCGGTGTCGTCCAGACCTCGGACTACCAGAATCCTCCCTGGTTCAACTAGGCCTGGGCGCGATGGGTGCAGGCGGAGAAACGGTGTTGGAGTGTCACGACCTCAGGAAATCCTGGGGGGGCATCCATGCTCTTGCCGGTATCACGCTCTCCGTCGGAAGAGCAGAGATTCTCGGTCTTGGGGGGGCCGCGTGGGGCCGGCGCACCACGCGTGGGTCCCCGGGGGGGGGGCAGACCAGGGGTGGTGACGGGGGAGGTTGGAAGTAGGGGGGGCGGG
>JANOFZ010000036.1:0-4452 GCA_031413935.1 Thermoleophilia bacterium
ACCGCTGGGGAGACGTGCTCCACAACCTGCGTTACGTGGTGATCGACGAGGCGCACGTCTACCGGGGCGTCTTTGGCTCGCACGTCGGGAACGTGATCAGACGCCTGCGGCGACTCGCTCGCCTGTATGGCGCCGAGCCCCAATTTCTGCTCGCATCCGCCACGATCGCAAACCCGGACGAGCTCGTCCTGGCCCTCACGGGCGAAGCGGCAACGATCATCGATACGGACACCTCCGCGAGGGCGCAGAGAGACATCGCGCTCTGGAATCCCGCGCTTCTCGACCCGGAGCTCGGTGTCCGGGCGAGCGCGCTCTCCGAGGCATCGCTCCTGATGGCAGGGCTCGTCTCTCGCGGTCTCCGCACGATCTGCTTCACGAAGAGCCGCAAGGCGGCAGAGTTGATCCACCGCTTCACCTCGGAGCGCGTCGATACTGCGACCGCGGCGCGACTCGCGCCCTACCGTGCGGGCTACACGCCGGCTCAACGGCGGGAGATCGAGCGCCGTCTGATGGAAGGTGAGCTTCTCGGCGTCGCAGCGACCGACGCACTCGAGCTCGGAATCGACATCGGTCGGCTCGACTGCGCGATCTCGGTGGGCTTCCCCGGAACGGTTGCCTCGTTGCGTCAGCAGTGGGGACGAGCGGGGCGCCGCGAGCACGGTCTCGCCGTCCTGATTGCAAGCGAGGACGCGCTCGACCAGTTCTTCATGCGCGAGCCGGAATCGCTGCTCGAGCGCAGCGTCGAGGCGACAAGGCTCGACCATGCGAATCATCGGATCCTCGACCCGCATGTCTGCGCGGCTTCCTTCGAAGGCCCGATCGCCGAGCGCGACGTGGCGACGCTCGGCTCGGAGGCGCTCGAACGAGCCGCCGTGCTCCCCGAGCTCGAGAAGACGCCGGCCGGGTTCGTCTGGAAGGGACGAGACACTCCGGCCGGGCGCTTCTCCCTTCGCTCGGGCGATCGCGATTCGTTCACGATCGTCGACGCGACGACGGGATCTGTCCTCGGCCTGATCGAGCGTGAGCGCGCGTACTCCTCGGTGCACCAGGGCGCGGTCTATCTCCATCTCGGCGCCCAGTACCTCGTGCGCGAGCTCGACAGCGTCTCACGAACTGCCGTCGTCGAGCCGGCGGGCGTGGACTGGTACACGCAGGTTCAGAAGGACACCCAGACCGCGATCGACGAGCCCCTGCGACACGCGCGGGTCGCAGGGGTCGACCTCCACTTCGGGAGGGTCTCGGTCACCGAGCAGGTGATCGCCTACCAGCGCAAGGCGATCCGCGACGGCTCGACCCTGGCCGTGATCCCGCTGATCCTCCCCGAGGTCACGTTCCAGACCGAGGCCGTCTGGTTCTCCCCCAACGGCGACCTGCTCGAGGACCTGGAGGAGATGCCGAAGCTTCTCGGGGCCCTCCACGCCGCCGAGCACGCGCTGATCTCGCTGCTGCCGCTGTGGGCGATGTGCGATCGCTGGGACATCGGCGGTCTTTCGACGAACGTTCACTTCCAGACTGGACGGCCGACCGTCTTCGTCTACGACGGCCACGCGGGCGGGGTCGGGATCACGGAGCGCGGGTTCGATTGCTTCACCGGCTGGGTCACGGATACCGCGCGACTCCTGCGTGGGTGTCCTTGCACGAGCGGCTGCCCATCGTGCGTCCAGAGCCCGAAGTGCGGCAACCTGAACGAGATGCTCGACAAGGAGGCCGCGCTGCTCCTGCTCGAGCGGATGTCTTCCAGCTGAGCTCCTGCGTCGATTTCCGTGCACGCCATTCGTCGTCATGGTGAAATCGTCAAACAACGCAAGGGAGGCAACGTGGAATACCTGGCACTCGTGTACGGCAACCCCGACTCGTGGCACGCGATGTCCGAGTCCGAACGGGCGGCGGCGTACGAGGCATACATGGAAGTTGCGCGCGACGCCGAGGCGGCCGGAGCGCTCGTCGATGCGGCCGAGCTCGAGGTAACCGCCGCGGCGACGAGCGTGCGCGTCCGCAACGGCGAGGCAATCGTCACCGACGGGCCCTACGCCGAGGTGAAGGAGTCGCTCGGCGGCTACTACCTCTTCTCCTGCGACTCGATCGACGATGCGATCGCCTGGGCGGCGAAGATTCCGGCGGCCTGGCACGGCGGCGCGATCGAGGTGCGACCCGTTCACGTCGATGAGGAGGCAGCAGCATGAAGTACGCAATGCTCGTATACAGCGACCAGTCGTCGTGGGAGGGCATCTCCGACGAGGAGGCTGCACGCCTGCGGGCGGAGTCGATGCCCCGCTGGATCACCCTGTTCGATGAGATGGGCAAGGCCGATCCGAACGTGACCGGCAAGGAGCTCGCAGGGGCATCGGAGGCGAGGGTCGTCCGGGTCGTGAACGGAGAGACGATCGTCACCGACGGTCCGTTCGCCGAGACGAAGGAGCAGCTCGGCGGCGTCTTCGTGACAGAGCTCCCCGACCTCGACGAGGCGATCCGGCTGGCAGCGCTCGTCCCGGCCGCGGACTACGGCACCCTCGAGATCCGGCCGCTCGCGACCCGGTGACCGACGCTCGACTCGCTGCGGTCTATGCAGAGGAATGGCCTCGGTGCGTCGCAATCCTGACTCGCGTCCTCGGCGATCTCGAACGCGCCGAGGACGCGGTGCAGGACGCCTTCGCCATCGCTCTAGAGAAGTGGGCCCGCAGCGGAATGCCCGACAACCCCGGCGCCTGGATCGTCACGACCGCCCGCAACCGGGCGATCGACCGAATCCGTCGTGACCACGTCCTCGCCGACAAGACGGCGCTGCTCGCACGCCTCGAATCGCTTCCCGAGGACGCGGGCGAGTTGAACGCGCTGCCCGACGAACGGCTCGCACTCCTGTTCACGTGCTGCCATCCCGCGCTCGCAGTCGACGTCCAGATCGCCCTCACGCTGCGCGAGGTCGGCGGGCTGACGACACCCGAGATCGCAGCGGCCTTCCTCGTGCCGGAGCCGGCAATGGCGCAGCGGCTCGTGAGGGCGAAGCGGAAGATCCGGACCGCAGGCATTCCGTTCCGCGTCCCGGCCGACGCGATGCTGCCGGACCGGCTGACGGCCGCGCTCCGCGTGATCTACCTGGTCTTCAACGAAGGGTACGCAGCAAGCTCGGGAGGGACGCTCGTCCGTCGCGATCTCTGTGCCGAGGCGATCCGGCTTGCAAAGCTCCTCTGCGTCCTGATGCCCGACGAGCCCGAGGCATACGGGCTGCTCGCGCTGATGCTCCTGCAGGACTCGCGACGGGACGCGCGTCTATCGCCGGACGGCGAGCTCGTCCTCCTCGCCGATCAGGACCGCTCTCTCTGGGACAGGGCCGCAATCGACGAGGGGCTGCGGATGCTCGCACGAGCCGAGGCGCAGCGCCGGCCCGGGGTGTACCAGCTGCAGGCGGCGATCGCCGCCGGTCACGCACAGGGCTCCGACGCCGCAACGCTCGTGGCTGCCTACGAGGCGCTGCTGCGACTCGACGGGTCGCCCGTGGCACGTCTCAACCACGGCGTCGCCGTCGCGCTCGCAGGTGACGTGGGCGATGGCCTTGCACTGATCGAGGCGGTCCCCGGACTCGACGGTTACCGGCACTTCCACTCGGCCTGTGCGGATCTCCTGCGGCGTCTCGGCCGCGAGGCCGAGGCACGTGAGGCGTACCGCCGAGCGCTCGAGCTCACCGAGGACGGCCCCGAGCGACGCTTTCTCGAGCGACGCCTCGCGGGTTGAGCGACTGCGCCGACCCGTTCTGCACCGTATCGCCACAATGACTGCGTGATCGAGCGCGAGGCACAGGGAGGGACGCTCATCCTCGGCGGCGGGTTCGCGGGTGCGTACGTCGCGCGTCTGCTCGGGAAGCACGGGGCCACCGTCGTCTCCCCGCAGAACTCGATGCTCTACACGCCGCTCCTCCCCGAGGCGGCCTCCGGCACGCTCGAGCCCCGCCATGTCGTTGTGCCGCTGCGCCAGATGTGCCCGCATGCCGACGTCGTGATCGGACGCGCCATCTCTCACGACACCGCCAACAGGACTGTTGCGGCCGAGACGATCGCTGGCCCTGCCGAGATCTCCTATCAACGACTCGTCGTCGCGCTCGGCGCGGTGACGCGCGTGTTCCCCGTTCCCGGGCTCGTCGAGTACGGCCGGGGATTCAAGGATCTTGCCGACGCGATCGCCCTGCGCAATCATGCGCTCCAGCGACTCGATGCTGCTGCCGCGGGCGGCCCCACGTCGGAGCTCGGGTTCGTCTTCGTCGGTGCGGGGTACGCCGGCGTCGAGGCGCTGGCCGAGCTCCACGATCTCGTGCGGGCAGCGCTGCGGTACTACCCGACGCTCGAGGGCGTGCGCCAACGATGGGTGCTCGTCGATGCGGCGCCGACCATCCTCTCTGACATTCCGCGCAGGCTTGGTGTGTACGCCGCCCGGCAGCTCGAGCGCCGGGGAATCGAGATC
>JANOFZ010000037.1:0-7887 GCA_031413935.1 Thermoleophilia bacterium
GCCCGCTCCAGCCCGAGAACGCGTGCAGGCCGCCGAGCTCCTCGATCAGCTCCTCGCCGGGCCGGAAGTGGAGGTGGTAGGTGTTGGCGAGGATCACGGCGGCCCCGGTATCTCTGACCTCATCGGGATGAAGCGTCATCACCGTCGCCTTCGTTCCGACGGGCATGAAGGCCGGGGTCGGGATGTCACCGTGGGCGGTGTGCACGGTCCCTGCACGAGCCGCGCCGTCCGTCGCCTCGAGGGTGAAGCACGTTACGGTCACAGGATCAGCATCGCATCACCGAAGGAGTAGAAACGGTACTCCTCCTCGATCGCGAGTCGGTAGAGATCGCGGACGGCGTCGACGCCAGCAAAGGCCATCACGAGTGCGAGGAGCGTCGAGCGTGGCAGGTGAAAGTTCGTCAGCAGTGCGTCAACGCGTCGGAAGGCGAAGCCGGGCAAGATGAAGAGCGAGGTTCGTCCCTCGAGCTCCCCGTCTCGGGAGATCGTTTCGAGCACACGAACCGTGGTCGTGCCGACAGCAAGGACGCGCTCCGCAGCATCGATCCTCGCCCAGGAATCCGCCGACACCCGGAATCGCTCACCGTGGAGCTCGTGCTCCTGCAGCTCGTCCACGGCGAGGGGCCTGAACGTGTCGAGCCCGACGTGCAGGGTCACCCGCTCGACGTCGAGCTTCGTGAGAAGCTCCGGGGTGAAGTGAAGACCTGCCGTCGGCGCCGCGGCGGAACCCGGGTCGGCGGCGTAGACGGTCTGATAGCGGGCTGCGTCCGCGAGCGGCTCGTGGATGTAAGGCGGCAACGGGAGCTCGCCGACTGGCTCACCTTCGAGGTGTACACGCCAGCGCCCGTCCCCGAGCGACTCGAGCAGTTCGACGGGTCCGAGCCGCTCTCCGGGTCGCAGGCGCCGTGACGGACGAGCGAGCGCCTCCCAGACGCCCTTGCCGAGCGGCTCGAGCAGCAGCACCTCGGCCTGTCCTCCGGTCTCCCGCTGCAGGTGGAGGCGCGCAGGCACGACCTTCGTGTCGTTGATGACGACGAGCGCCTCCCCCAGCTCTCCCGGCAGATCGGCGAACAGGCGGTGACGCACAGCTCCCGTTGCACGGTCGAAGACGAGCAGCCGCGACCCGTCGCGCCGATCGGCCGGGCACTGCGCGATCAGCTCGGGCGGAAGGTCGTAGTCGAGCTCAGCGGATCTCATCCGATGGCCAGAGTAGCCTTGCGCTCATGGATGAACAGGTACTAGAACGAGCGAAGCAACGTATCGCGGCCGCGCGCGAAGGCCGCAACGAGGAAGGCCGGTTCGAAGCGGCACTCCGCCGCTCGCGCGAGGAGGTCGAGGCGCTCGGCGCCGCGGCGCTCACGCTCGAGACTGCACTCCCCGATCGGGTCGGTGAAGCGGTACAGGAAGGGCTCCGCCGTGAGGTGCTCCCTGTGGCGCGAAACCTCGCCGAGATCAAGGGCTTGCTCAACAACGCGATCGGCCGCCTCGAGCGGCTGGAGCAGGAGCTGATCGCCGAGCGGAACGCCCGCCTGGACGACCTCACGCTCCTCGTCGAGCTCATCTCGTCGGGCTGGCAGGGTGTCGACCGGCGACTCGAACGACTCGAGCGGGGCGACTCCGCCGAGATCGTCTCGATCCACGGTCACCGCGTCGCGTCGGGCGCGTAGGGGCGACGCACACGCTCGCGCGGATGCGTCGCCCGCGTGGCGCCGCGGGCGCGTCAGCCCTCAACGAGGATCACCGCACAGACCACGGCCCACACGGCAACCGTGAGGAGGATCGGCGTGTCTCCGAGAAGGACGTTCTCGGGCTCCTCTCCCATGTCGCTCTCGCGCACCAGGTGGAGATAGCGGCCAAGGCCGAAGACGACGAACGGCACCGTGATGACGAGCCCGTATGAGTCCCGAGCCGTGAGGGAATAGAGCACGTAGGCAGCCGTCGTGGCGCCCGCCACGACGACGAGCATCCGGTCGAGAAACGGAGCCGAGTACCCCGCAAGCACCCGCCGCCCTGGCGTCTGCTCCGCCGCGACGAGTGAGAGCTCCGCCCGGCGCTTGCCGAGAGCGAGAAAGAGCGCGAGGAGTCCCGTACAGATCAGGAGCCAGGGTGAGATCCGGACGTCGACGGCGATCGCCCCGGCCGCGGCACGGATGACGAAGAGCGCAGCAATGGCGAGGACGTCGACGAGAACCACGTTCTTGAGCCCCAGCGAGTAGGCAGTCTGGAGCGCCGTGAAGCACAGCAGGCAGAGCACCGACGCGAAGCCGAGCCACGCCGCCAGACCGAAGGCCACGGCCAGGAGCGCGGCTGCGAGAGCGACAGCGGCGCGAACGTGGAGCTCGCCGCGTGCGATCGATCGGTCGCGCTTGACCGGATGCGCCCTGTCCGCCTCGACGTCACGGAGGTCGTTGACGACGTATGCGGCGCTCGAGGCCGCGCAATAAGCAGCGAACGCAGCGAACGCCTGAAGCCACTTCTCCGGATCGTCGACTTCAGCCGCGAAGATGATCCCGCCGAACAGAAGCAGGTTCTTGACCCACTGCCGCGGGCGAAGCGTGACGAGTGCTGCACGAGCAGGAGAGCGCGGAGCGACGCGCAGCCGGTCGTGTTCGCGCGACAGCTCCCCACGCGGGATCACGCCGGGCGCTCGGGCAGCACGAGCCTGAAGCGGCTTCCCTCTCCGACGGTCGACTCGAGCTCGATCCGCCCCCCGAGCGCAAGCGCAAGCTCCCGGGCGATCGGAAGTCCGAGACCGGTGCCGTAATTGTCGCGGGAGATGAACGGAACGAAAATGCTCTCCCGCTCGTCGGGCTGGATCCCGGGCCCCGTGTCGCACACGTCGATGAGAACGGTGCGGTCACGAGTCGAAGAGCCGATCGAGATCGTCCCATCGTCCGGCGTCCAGCGGAATGCGTTCGCAAGGAGGTTCGTGAGGACCTGGAGCACGCGATCACCGTCGGTGACGATTGTCGGCGCTTCGGGATCCTCGTCGAGCCGGAAGTTCAGCCCGCGGCGCCTTGCCTCCTCGCCGAAGCTTGCATGCGCCTGCCCGACGAGCGCGCCGATATCGACCTCTTCGGCGTGCACGGTGAAGCGGTGGGCGTTCAGCTTGGCGAGATCGAGCACGTCGCCGACGAGTCGTTCCAGCCGGATCGTCTCTCCGGCGACAACGTCCAGGGACGCCCGTTCCGCCTCGCGATCATCGAACAACCCATCTCGGATCGCGTCGACATGGCCCTTGATCGCCGTCAGCGGAGTACGAAGCTCGTGCGAGACCGACATCAGGAACTGCCGCTCGCGCTCCTCGGTCGCACCGAGCCTTGCGGCCATCTCGTTGAACCGCTGTGAGAGATGACTGATCTCGTCACCGCCCTCCCCGGCCCGCACCCGGACGGCGTAGTTTCCCGCCGCAATCTCGTCAGCCGCGTCCGACAATGCGAGCACCGGACCCGTGATCTTGCGTGAGAGCCACCACGCGAGAAGCCCTGCGAGCAACGCGCCGATTGCAAACGCAACAGCGAGGCGCTTGACGAGGGGAAGCCACTGGTCGCGCAACTCCGTTCTGGGCTTCGCGACGACAATCGCCCCGAGCGCCTCACTCTCGGGCTCGAGTCGGACAGGCGCGGCGGCTGCGAGATACGCGCGGTTGCTCCCCGGGGGTGTGAACTCGAAGGTAACCGGCCCCGCAAGCGCCCGCACGCGTGGCGGCACTGACGAATCGGCAAGCCTGGTCAGCCCCGTGTCCTGCCCCGGAAAAAGAGAGGAGCCGATGTAGAAGATGCGGTCGCCGGTCGCGAGCTCCAGCTTCGATGCGGCGAAGTCGATCGAGCCTGTCCCCTCGTCGACCGCGCGGAGCGCCGCGTCGGCGTAGAGCCGCGACAGGCCGGCTGCCTCACGTCTCAGCTCCTGAACCGACTGGTCACGCGTGTACGTCTGGAAGAGACGGAGCGAGATCAGCGCCGCGAAGACGCCTGCGAGCACGATCCCGAGCAGGAACAGGGCCGGCAGGCGGAAACGCAGCGACCCGATCACAGGGCAAAGTGTAGGGGTGAGGAGGGTGTAGGGGCGAGGCGCAGCCTGGCGGTAGCCAGGCGTAGCCTCGCCCGCGGCGACCGCGCACCGGTCCTGCGCCGATCGCGTATCACGTGCACCCTCGGGGCTCAGCCAGCGGGCGTGGACGTGCGATCCTGGGCGACCTTGTACCCCACACCCCACACGGTGACGATCGGCGACGCGTCCTCGAGCTTGCGCCGGATCTGGCGCACGTGGACGTCCACCGTCCGTGTGTCGCCGGCGAACGTGTAGCCCCAGACACGCTCGAGGAGCTGGTCGCGCGTCAGGACGAGGCCGCGGTGGTCGAGCAATTCCCAGAGGAGCTCGAACTCCTTGGGTGCCAGCTGGATCTCGCGATCGCCGACCATGACCTCTCGCCGTCCCGCATTGATCGTGAGATCGCCGTGCGTGATCTCATCCCCCTCGTCGCGGCGCCGATCCATCGACGAACGACGGAGAACACTCTTGACACGGGCAACGAGCTCGCGCGGGTTGAACGGCTTCGTCAGGTAGTCGTCTGCCCCGACCTCGAGCCCAATGATCTTGTCGACGTCCTCGTCTCGCGCGGTCAGCATCAGGATCGGCACGTCCGAACCCTTCCGCACTCGACGGCAGATTTCGATCCCGTCCATGTCGGGGAGGTTGAGGTCGAGAATGATCAGCGCCGGGACCTCGGCAGCGATCGCATTCAGCGCTGCACCGCCGGTCCCAACCGCCTTGACGACGTAGCCGGCGTTCTTGAGATAGAGCGTGACGAACGACGCGATCGCAGTCTCGTCTTCGACGACGAGGATCGTCTTGGGCGTGGTCATCAGGGGATCTTGACTGATGGAGACGACGACGCGGTCAGGTCACCCGTCCCAAAGGTCGTCTTCGTCGCCTCGCCAGGAACGGGAGCAAGCTGCGAATCGCCCACGCGGAAGTGCCCGGTATCGCCGACCGCGTCGGGATCGCCGTCCAGAAGGGCGGTGCCCGTTCCCCGAGCCGACACCGAGACTCCGTCGCCACTGGCCACGATCCTGTAGCGCCCCGCCGAGATCCGGAAGGTGATGTTACGACCCTTGAGCCCCACGACCTTGCCACGCGGGACACCGTTCACCCAAGGGCTCCACTGGTCGGCCGGAGTCAGATCGACGATTTTCAGCGAGCCCTTGTCGACGCGTCCGACGATCACGCCCCTGCCGGTGATCTGGAACGAGCCGCGCCCCTCCTTGAGCTCGAGGGAGCCGCCCGGGGTTCGTGCTGCTGCCGATGCCATTCCGACGGACACGGTGAGGACGAGCAGGATCAGTCCCAGGAGGCGCATGTGATCGAAAGTATCGGCGCCTCGAGTGATCCCGTGATGAGACCCCGGTAAAGAATCTGTTAGCGGCGTGACGTCGCTCGCCCTGCTTGGTCGTCATGCAGACCAGTAAGAATCGACCGATGGACGACATCACGACCTTCGGCAAGGCGATCGAGTTCGTGGCCGTCGCGTTGATGCTCGCGATCGTCGTCCGCGTGATCGCCTCACGGATCGGCCTGCCGACGGCGGCGCTTCTCCTGACCGTGACAGCGATCGCTTCCGAGTTCTCCGATCGGCTCGCCGGCCTGCTCTCGTTCCAGGACGTCCAACGGGTCGCGACGCTCGCACTGATCGTGATCCTCTTCGACGGCGGCATGGGGATCGGCATGCGGCGGTTCCGTTCTGCGGCCGTGCCGATCACGCTCGTCGGCGTGGTCGGCACGTTCGGCACCGCACCCCTTGTCGCGGTTGCAGCCCACTACCTCCTCGGGTTCGACTGGACGGTTGCCCTGTTGATCGGTGCTGCGGTTGCGCCGACCGACCCAGCGGTGACGTTCTCGGTGCTCGCCGGGAAGGAGGTAGAGGGTCGGGCCGGGACGATCCTGGAAGGGGAGTCCGGGTTCAACGATCCTGTCGGCATCGCACTGATGATCGGGATGGTCGAGCTCGCCACGGTGCCCGAGGCGTCCGTCGCCGACGTCGCAGTCGAGTTCCTCCGCGAGATGGGCGTTGGGCTGCTGGTCGGGGCCGTCGCGGGAGCGGTGCTGCTTCAGCTCCTGCGACGCGTGCCGCTGCCCGACCGCTCGCTCTACCCGATAGCCGTGCTCCTCGGCGCCTTCGTTATCTACGGACTCGCTGCGATCGCCCACGGTTCCGGCTTCCTCGCGGTCTTCGTGGCCGGGATCGCGATCGGCGACGCGGCGTTCCCCCGCCGCTCCGAGGTGCGGGAGTTCCACCAGGCGCTTGCGGATCTCGGCGAGCTCGCAGTGTTCGTCGCACTCGGATTGACGATCGAGCTCGGGTTCATCTTCGCCGACTCGCTCTGGTGGCAAGGCCTCGTACTCGCCGTCGTCCTCGGCTTCGTCGTCAGACCGCTCGTCGTCCTACCGCTCCTCCTCCCCGCCGACCTCTCACGAGGCGAGCGCCTCTTCGTGACCTTCGCCGGGCTCAAGGGAGCGGTGCCGATCCTGCTCGCGTCGCTCGCCGTTGTCGGCGGCACGGCCCAGTCGAAAGAGATCTATGGGATCGTCTTCGTCATCGTCCTGTTCTCGGTCGCCGTCCAGGGAACGCTGGTTCCGACGGTGGCCAAGCGCCTCGGCGTGCCGATGACCGACACCGACGATTGAGTCCAGAACGTTCTCCCCGGCAGTTCCCGTAGGGGAGACGGCGCAGCCTCTCCCGGGAACGAACATGGCGGCCGCCGACCTAAGGGGCAGGGAGGCGCAACGTTGCGAGGAGCCGCTCTAGTACGTATAGAAGCCGCGGCCGCTCTTGCGACCGAGCAGACCCGCGTTCTTCATCGTTACGAGGCGCGCCGGCGGTGCCATGCGCGGGTCGCGTGAAAGCGCATAGAGCGCCTCGGCGGCGTGCACATGGACGTCGATGCCGACGAGATCGACGAGGGCGCACGGCCCCATGGGCCACCCGGCACCGTTCTTCAGCGCCAGGTCGAGCGCCTCGGGTGTGACACGAGCCTCGTCGAGCGCGCGGACGCAGTCGTTGAGGAGCGGAATCAGTACGCGATTGACGATGAAGCCCGGTGTGTCGTGGCACGTCACGACCTCCTTGCCGAAACGTGTTCCGACGTCGACCGCGACGGCCACCGCCGCATCGGATGTGAGCTCTGCCTGGACGATCTCGACGAGGGGCATCAGAGGTGCCGGGTTGAAGAAGTGCATTCCGACGACTCGCTCGGGCCGCGTCGTCGCGGCCGCGATCTCGGTCACCGAGAGCGCCGAGGTGTTGGTGGCGAGGATCGCATCGGGTCGGCAGAGCCGGTCGAGCTCGGCGAACAGCGCTCGCTTCGGCTCGAGCTCTTCGACGATCGCCTCGATCACGAGATCGCACCCCGCCAATCGGTCGAGATCGGCGGTGACCTGGAGCCGCGCGACCGCGGCGTCGCGCTCCCCCGCCGAGAGCAGCTCTTTGTCGACCTTCCGGTCGAGAAAGTGGCCGATCTTGGCAGCCGCCGCGGCACCGAGCTCCGGCGTCACCTCGCGCCCGATCGTCTCGTAGCCGGCCTCGACAGCAAGCTGAGCGATCCCGGCACCCATGGCACCAAGGCCGATCACGCCGATCGTCCGAACCTCTGTCACCGGACGATCGTAGATGACTGATCCCGGATCGGCGTTCTGGGCGGGTCAGGCCGCGAGAGCATGCAACTGCGCCGAGCGCAACTGCAGGAGTTCAACGAGGTCGCCGGTCGCCAGGAAGGGATCGGTGACGATCTCGTTGCTCGACGTTGAGAGTGCCGCGATGACGCTGCCGTCACTCTCCGCGACGAGAACCGGAGCAGCGGGAACCGTGCGGTCGGCGAGATGCGCGAGCCG
>JANOFZ010000038.1:0-2012 GCA_031413935.1 Thermoleophilia bacterium
AGCGCCCCACTCCGGTGGAGGCCGGCCAGCCGCTCGAGGCGTTCCAGGTCGTCGAGCGACGGCGCCGGCGGACGCGGATCGGCGGACACCGAAGCGGGCGACTCCGGTGCCACCCCACCCGTCGCCGCTTCTGTCGCCTGAGACCGCGCAGCGCGCTCCGCTTGCGCCGTGCGGGCCGCGTCCGCCGCGCTCCGTCCGCGGTCGTTCAGATTGTTCCAGCGCGTGCGTAGCCAGTCGGCGAGTGGAGGTCGCTCGGCATCGGGGAACTCGCGCAGCGCCTGGCGACGGAGGGCCTCGAGCCCGAAGCCGGCGATCGCCGCGAAGATGACGAGCCAGGCGAGACGCACGAAGGAGTCGATCGCACCCGTGAGGAGGAGCACCACGGCGACGGCCGTCCCCAGGCCGATCACGAAACCTCTCCATTCGAGGTAGGGCGCGAGCGACCGTCGTACCGCGATCGCGTGTGTGTTCGGCCCCGCAAGTGCAGCCCCGAGCGCCAGGATCGCGCCAAGCGCGACAACTGCCCACAGCGCCCCGTTCAAGGGGCTCTCGACGATCCGCCACAAGGCACCTGCGGCGTCCCGCGCCTCCGGTTCGCTCGCGACCCGATCGAGGACGATGCCGCGGAGCGCACCTACGGTCAGCAGCAGGAGCCCCGCCCCCACCACGAGGCTGATGCCCGTGTCCCTCAGCGCCTCACGTCTACGGCCGCGGGCAAGCCAGACGGCGAGGGCGTAAAGGCCGAGGGCGACGAAAGGCAGCAGCTTGGCGACCGAATCCAGCCACCGCAGCCCGTCCTGCACGGTCTTCAGCTCGTCCGAGCGCAGCACCTCGATGCTGCCCGCATCGGCCGGGATGCGTGTAGCCAGGCTCTCGCCCAGCCCTATCCGGCGTGTCGTCTCCACGAGGATCGGACGCAACCCGAGCTGGACGACGCCTCCTTCGGTGGAGACGCCGGCTCCGCCTCCCGAAACGACGGTACGCACGAACTGCTCGTGCGCCTGCCGGTTTGCGCTCTCCCAGAAGCGCTCAAGCACCGACGTGCGCAGCGCCCGGTCGACCACCTGGTACGCGGCCGGGCGGAGCGCCGCGGCGGCTATGTTGGCGAAGCGGTCGGCATCGCCCGGGAGCACGTTCTCGAGCTCGGCCTCGACGTCGACGCGGCGATAGACCTCGTCGACCGCGTAGCTCGCGACGGCGGTGCGCACCGCCGGATCGTCCAGCATCGCCGAGCTCGAGCGCACGTAGACATCCGTGTCGAGCACCTGACGCTGAACCCACACCGCGAGAACCGACGCGAGCGCAGCCACCGTTGCTGCAACCACGAGCGCGAGCACAGCGGTCCGACGCAGACCACTCGATCGAGAGACGACCGCGCCCACGACCGGTGGCGAGTCCGTCTGCGACGACAGAGCAGGCATGACGCCAGCTTACCGTCGAAGAGCTGTCCGACCGATGCTCTCGCTGTCGCCGTAGAGGATGCCGAGGCCAGTCCTGACTCTGTTCCGCGACACGAAGGCGTGAGACCGGGTGCCTCTCGGGACGTTCACGATACGAGTACCGACAACCCGGCCGTTGTCGTTGATTGCGCTGGCTCCCCCGGAGCGCCAGGGGGGCGGTAGTGTGGGTTGCCTCCGTCATGTGCGAGGATCAGATTCGGGTCAAGGACGCTGCGCCATACCGAAACGGAGTCGTCAGTCGTCATGTTGCTTCGCGCCACCGGTCTGCTTGCCGCCCTTGCGCTCGTCTCCCTGACCGGCTTCGCCTGCGGGGGCGGCGACACAGGCACTCGCGCCGAGACCCCAGCTGTTCCGGCCGGCATGACCGCGGCCGATCTCGCGGATCTTCTGCCCACGGCCGCCGAAACGGAGACCGCACTCGGAGTCCCCGTCAACGAACCCGACGCACAGGAAGATCTGAGCCAGACGTTCGAGGGAACGGACACCGAGCACCTCGTCGGCGCGCTGGTCGGCAGGTACCGCGCCGCGAGCTTCGCCGGCAGCGGGTACGTG
>JANOFZ010000039.1:0-4171 GCA_031413935.1 Thermoleophilia bacterium
CCTCGCCCTCGCACGCGAACAGCCCCGTCTCCTCCCGCTCCTTCTTACGCTGCAGGGCCCGCACGAGCTTGAGCCGGGGATTGTCTTTCGAGGTGATCATGCGGCCTCGAGCCAGTCGATCCAGTTGCCGTGGAAGTCGACCAGGGCGCCGAGCCGCACGGGTGCGGGCCACAGCCGCACCTCGAGCTCCCAGCAATCGTCCTCGGCGAACTGCCGCTCCTCCATTCGCCGCGTCGAGACCCAGGCAAGCGGCCGCCCGTCCGCTCCGGCCTCGTCCAGCGACGTACGCAACAGGTCATAGCGCTCCTGCGTGAGATACCCCGTCGACGCCGTCTGGAAGACGACAGTGAGCGCATCGGCCGATCGCCGGGCCAGGAGACCCGGAAGGAGGTCGACGTAGTCGCCGCCGAGTAGTTCTGGGCGTCTCGGGCTCTCGAGCAGCGTCGCAATCGCCGCGTCGAGCCGCGCAGCCCGCTCGGTCAGGCCGGGCCACAGGAAGCTATGCAGCAGCACAGACCCTTCGGTGGTCGCGACGTCGATCGGCGCGAGATCTATCCCGCGGCGGCTGCGGATCACGAGAGGAGTCAGGAGCAGATCAGCAGGGACGTGTCCACGCTCGTTGGCGTCGAATGAGAGACGTGCCTCGGGATCGCCGAATACCCCCTCCGCGTACCGGTAGCCATAGCGGTCGAAGACAAGGTTGAGCCCTGCGCTCGGGCCAAGCTCGATCAGGTCGAGCGGCAACCCCGTCTCGCGGGCGAGTGTCAGGAAGGCGGGGACGAGAGCGACGCAGCGCTGCGTCTCGTTCGTCTGCACGCCCTGCTCCTCGACGAAGCGGCGAAGCGAAGCCGGATGCTCGGCAAGCGCAACCACGAAGTCGTCCCACTCGCCCGAGAGCGCGTCGGGTGCGGCGCCGGTCAGGACGTGATAGTGCACCGCTCCGAAGAGACGAAGCCCGAGATCCCAGGATGCGTCGTCCCCGATGATCGGCCGCGCGGGAGCGGGATCCTCGGCGAGCTGCCCGGCGAGCCGGCCGTAGACCGGCGAGCCGAGCAGCGCGAAGTGCTCCGCCTGTCGGCAGAACACGTCGGCCTGCAGTTCCTCAGGGGTCAGGCTGCCTCGGCGAGCGCGGCTTTCGCCTGCTCGGCGACCGCGGCGAATGCTGCCGGGTCGGAGACCGCGATGTCGGCGAGCGACTTGCGGTCGAGCTCTATCCCGGCCTTGCCGAGCCCCGACATGAACTGGTTGTACGAGAGTCCATGGAGTCGCGCCGCCGCGTTGATCCGCACGATCCAGAGGCGCCGGAACGTGCGCTTCTTGTTCTTGCGGTCACGGTAGGCGTAGGTGAGCGAGTGCTCGACCTGTTCCTTGGCATAGGTGTAGTGGGAGTTCTTGAGACCCCAGTAGCCCTTCGCCTGGCTCAGAACCTTCCGGCGCTTCTTGCGCGCTGCAACGGATCGCTTCACCCTGGGCATCGGTTACCTCATCCCCAGTAGTCGCTTGACGCGTGGCACATCGTTCGCCGCCACCGGCTGATCCTTGCGGAAGCCGCGCTTACGCTTCGAGCTCTTGTGCTCCAGGTTGTGGCTCTTCATCGCGTGGCGCCGGATCAACTTGCCCGTTCCGCTCACCTTGAAGCGCTTCTTCGCTCCGCTTCCCGTCTTTACTTTCGGCATCTGGGTTCACTCCTGCGTTCTTTGTCGGCCCGAAGACCATGATCATGTTGCGTCCGTCGATCAGAGGCGGCTGCTCGATCTGCCCGACATCCTTGATGTCCTCGGCGAGTCGCATCAGAAGGTCGCGCCCACGCTCGGGATGCAGGTTTTCCCTGCCCCGGAACATGATCGTGACCTTGACCTTCGCCCGCGTGTTGAGGAAGCGGACGACGTGGCCCCTCTTGGTCTCGTAGTCGTGGATTCCAATCTTTGGTCTGAGCTTGATCTCCTTGACGTTGATCTGCGACTGGTGCTTTCTTGCGACCTTCGCCTTCTGTTCCTGCTCGTAGCGGTACTTCCCATAGTCCATCACCCGTGCGACGGGCGGATCTGCCTGCGCTGCCACCTCGACGAGGTCGAGATTCTTGCTGTAGGCGTACTCGCGCGCCTCATCGGTCGACTTGATTCCGATCTGCTCCCCGTCCTCGCCCACGAGCCTCACGTTCGGCACGCGGATCTGGTCGTTGATCCTCTCCGTCTGGACAACGGGCCGGGTCCTGTCTTCAGGACGGCGCCGGGGTCTCAAAGGCTTCTCATCAAGCTATGTCTCTCTTCAAAACCGTGAAATTCCTTCCGATAAACGTCAAAAACCGCTGGCAGGCAGCGGCACCGTTTCCCTCGTCGTTCGACTCGGTTGAACCCGCGCAGCTCGTGGTTGTGACACACACGGCTCCGGAGGTGAGGGTAACGGCCCCTACTTTGCAGGTCGAAAGCGTAGCAGGGCTGTAGCCCTGCTGTAGGGGCGATGCGAGGCGTCGTCTCGGCGACGCGGAGCGTCGCCCACCGGGTCACCGCCGCCCGCGGGCGACGCTGTACGGCGCCGAGGCGCCGTTTCGCATAGCCCCTACGCGTCGCGCGCCGGTGTGACGGCCGCGGCAAGATCCGTGAGCAGCTCCTCGAGCGATCGCGTCGACTGCCCCTCCCCGCGCGTGCGCACGGCGAGCGATGCCTCGGACTCGCGCTCGCCGAAGACCACGACGACGGGAATCTTCTCGAGCTCGCTGTCGCGGATCCGCTTGCCGAGCGTCTCGTCGCGGTCGTCGACGTCGACGCGGTGGCCGGCGTCGCGAAGACGCGCCCCGATCATGTGAGCGCCCCCACGGTGCTGCTCGCTCACGGCGAGGACGCGCACCTGGACGGGAGCGAGCCAGAGCGGGAACGCCCCGCCGTAGTGCTCGATGATGATCCCGATGAACCGCTCGAGCGAGCCGAAGAAGGCGCGATGCACGACAAAGACGGGGTGCTCTCGGTTGTCCGGCCCCATGTACGTGAGACCGAAGCGGGCCGGCATCTGAGCGTCGAGCTGGATCGTGCCGAGCTGCCACGAGCGGTCGAGCGCGTCCGTGATGTGAAGGTCGATTTTCGGGCCGTAGAACGACCCCTCCCCCGCGCCGACGAAGTACTCGATCTCGTGACGATCGAGAGCCTCGATCAGCTTCCCCTCGGTGAAATCCCATTCCTCGTCGGCGCCGAGCTTGTTCTCGGGCCTGGTCGACAGCTCTGCCCGCGGCTCGATCCCGAAGAGACCGTAGAGGTAGCGGAGGTATTCCAGGCACTGGTCGAGCTCGCTGTCGATCTGCTCGCGCGAGCAGAAGATGTGCGCGTCGTCCTGGGTCACGTAACGGACGCGCGTGAGCCCATGCAGGGCACCCGCCAGCTCGTTGCGATGGAGCGGCGCGGCTTCGGCGAACCGCAGCGGCATCTCGCGGTAGCTCCGGTGCTGGCTGCCAAAGAGGAGCATGTGCCCGGGACAGTTCATCGGCTTGATCGCGTAGGTGTGCTCGTCGTCGATCGGGATCAGGAACATGTTCTCCCGGAACTTCTCCCAGTGGCCGGAGGTGATCCAGAGCGCCTTGTCGTAGATCAGCGGCGTCTTCACCTCGGAGTAGCCGCGCCGGGCGTTCTCGCGCCGCCGCAGATCCTCGAGGGCGTTTAAGATCGCCATTCCCTTTGGGTGCCAGAATGGCGACCCGGGCGAGTGCTCGTCGAAGTGGAAGAGGTCGAGCTCCGCCCCTAGACGTCGATGATCGCGCGCACGCGCCTCCACGAGCCGCTCGAGGTGGGCGTCGAGATCCTTCTGGCTGAAGAACGCCGTCCCGTAGATGCGCGTGAGCTGAGCATTGTTCGAGTCGCCACGCCAGTAGGCGCCGGCGAGCGACGTGAGCTTGAACGCCTTGATCGGCGTGGACGTCTGCAGGTGCGGGCCACGACAGAGATCCGTAAAGTCGCCCTGCGTGTAGAGCGAGATCGCACCCTCGGCGGTCTCCACGAGCTCGACCTTGTAGGGCTCACCCTCCGCGGTGAATCGCTCGCGCGCCTCGTCGGCGGAGATCTCCTCCCGCTCCCAGGAGCGTCCTTCGGTCAGCTCGCGCTGGATTTCTGCCTCGATCGCCTCGAGGTCGGCGTCGTTGATCGGGGTCGCGAAATCGAAGTCGTAGTAGAAGCCGTTGTCGATC
>JANOFZ010000040.1:0-3220 GCA_031413935.1 Thermoleophilia bacterium
GGCGTCGGGGCAAGCCGGTACCGCTGAAGGTCGTTGCGGACGAGGCGATGGCCGCAGCTCCAGGAATCCGTGCGTCTCTCGTGGTCCGCCGGACCGGGAACGCCGTACCGATGAAGGACGGTCGTGACCACTGGTACCACGAGGTCGAGGTCTCGGACGATCCGGCGTCATGTCCGTGCGAGTCGATGGACAGCGAGGATCTGCTCTTCCTCATGTACACGTCCGGCACGACCGCGAGCCCGAAGGGAATCGCCCACACGACGGCAGGCTATCTCGTCGGAGTCGCGACGACGCACTCTCTCATCTTCGATCTCAAGCCCGAGACGGACGTCTACTGGTGCGCCGCCGACATCGGCTGGATCACCGGCCACAGCTACATCGTCTACGGCCCGCTCTGTAACGGAGCAACCTCCGTGATGTACGAGGGGACTCCCGACTACCCGAACCACGAGCGCTGGTGGGAGATCATCGAGCGGTACGGGGTCACAATCCTCTACACGGCACCGACCGCGATCAGGGCGCACATGAAATGGGGGACGGAGCACGCCGAGGCGCATGATCTCTCGACACTCCGGTTGCTCGGCTCGGTTGGGGAGCCGATCAACCCTGAGGCATGGATGTGGTACCACGAGCACATCGGCGGTGAGCGCTGCCCGATCGTTGACACTTGGTGGCAGACCGAGACGGGGATGGTGTTGATCACTCCGCTGCCGGGTGTGACGACGACCAAGCCAGGCTCTGCTGCGCGCCCCTTCCCGGGGGTCGTGGCCGCGGTCCTGAATGAGGAGGGCGAGCGCGTCGAGCAGGGCGGCGGCTATCTCGTGCTCGAGAAGCCCTGGCCGGCAATGACCCGTGGGATTTTCGGAGACGACGCACGGTTTCGCGACACCTACTGGGCCCGATTCCCCGGCCACTACTTTGCGGGCGACGGCGCCCGGATCGATGCGGACGGCGACTTCTGGCTCCTCGGCCGCGTCGACGACGTGATGAACGTGTCGGGCCACCGGCTCTCGACGATCGAGGTGGAGTCGGCGCTCGTCGACCACCCGAAGGTCGCCGAGGCTGCCGTGTGCGGTCGTGCCGACGCGACGACGGGGCAGGCGATCGTCGCCTACGTGACGTTGAAGGGCAACGAGGGGCCGTCGGTCGAGATGCTCGAGGAGCTGCGTAACCACGTCGCGCAGAAGATCGGCGCGATCGCGAAACCGGCCAACATCGTCTTCACGCCCGAGCTGCCGAAGACGCGCTCGGGCAAGATCATGCGCCGGTTGCTGCGGGATGTCGCGGAGAACCGCTCGCTCGGTGACACGACGACGCTCGCCGATCCCTCGGTTGTTTCCGAGCTCGCATCGCGCGCCACGGAGACTCCGGACGACGCGTAGGCGTTCGCCTCGCGCCGGTTTGTTGGTGGCGCATGCGGGCGACGCTGCGCGTCGCGCCTTACGACTCCGAGGCCGCTCCTCCGGCAGGTGAGCCGGGTTCTTCTCGTAGGGGCGAGACGCAGCCTCGACCGTGCGCGGCGTGTGCACTTGGGGCCGGTTGTTCTCGTAGGGGCGAGGCGTAGCCTCGACCGCGGGCGACGCTGCGCGTCGCGCCCTACGCCTACGGGTTGGAGAGCAGCTGCTCGAACCGCTCGGCGTCGTCGAACGGGCCGACAACGGCGAGCTTGAGCTGCTTGCCGACGACGTCCTGCGCGACGCGCTGGATATCCTCGGCAGTGACGGCGTCGAGGCCCTCGAGAATTGCATCGGGCTCCTCCGCACCTCCCTGGAGCACCTCACGGCGAAGGCCGAACATGATCGTGCCGTGTGGGCTCTCGAGCCCGAGGACGAATCGGCCCTTGGCGAATGCGCGTGCCTTCTCGAGCTCCGCCGCCGGGACGGGCTCCTCCGCGATGAGGCGGAGCTCGCTGGCGATCGTCGTGACGGCGTCGTCAATGCGGTCGATGTCGACGCCAGCCTGCGCGTAGAGCGAGCCGGCATCGACGTAGCTCGAGTTGGTTCCGAAGACGTAGTAGGCGAGGCCGCGCCGTTCGCGCACTTCGGTGAAAAGACGCGACGACATCCCGCCACCGAGGACGGTCGCGAGCAACTGGAGCGCGTATCGGTCGGGGTGGCCGAGCGGATAGCTGCGGGCGCCGAGGACGACGTGCGCCTGATCCGACTGCTTCGTGTGCACCTTGACCGGCGAGCCGTTCGAGGGGATTACAACCGGCTCTGGCGCGCCCGTCTCGCCCGGCTCGATCGAGCCGAGCAGCTCTTCGAGGCGCTCCGTCAACCCGCCGCCGATCTTGCCGCCCAGTCCGACGACCATGCGCTCGGGTCGATACCAGCGGTCGATGAACGACGTGAATGTCTCCCGGGTCGCCGCGCGGACGGACTCCTTCGTGCCGATGATGTCGCGACCGAGCGGCTGGTCGCCGTAGAGCAGGTTCTCGTAGACGCCGCCGATGAAGTCACGGGGCGTGTCGTGGTACATGTTCATCTCCTCGACGATGACGCCCTTCTCGCGCTCGATTTCCTCCGGGTCGAGCCGCGAGTTGCGGAGCATGTCGACGAGAACGTCGAGCGCGACGTCGCGCGTTCCCGCGGCGCACTTGACGTAGTAGCCGGTGTACTCCTTGCCAGTGAAAGCGTTGAACTCGCCGCCAATCCCGTCGATCTCCGTCGCGATGTCGCGCGCGGTCGGGCGTCGCTCGGTTCCCTTGAAGAACATGTGCTCGGCGAAGTGGGCGATGCCACCGATCTCGGCCGTCTCGTAGCGAGCACCTGCGGCGAACATGACGAAGCAGGAGACGGATTGCGCCTGCGGCATCGGCGCGGTGAGCACGCGGATTCCGTTGGAGAGTTTGGTGCGTTCGAAAGTGGCCATGGCCGCATCGTAGATACGGCGCGTCGGCCGACGTGGAATCATGGTGCTTGATGCGGACAATCGTCGACACCTTTCCAACCGCGCTTCTCGTCCTGTTCGTCGTGGGCGGTGTCGTGGGGACGGTTCTTCTGGGTGCTCTCGCAGTGCGTCGCTTCGTCCCGGCGACCCGTGAGGGATTCGACGCGGAGGTGTCGTCCCAGATGCTCGGCGTCGTCGCCTCGCTGTTCGGGCTGCTTCTCGCGTTCGTCGTCGTGATCGAGTTTCAGGCATTCAGCGCGGCGGGTGACAATGTTCAGACCGAGGCCGACGGGCTCGCCGCGATCACGCGCGACAGCGCGTCGTTCGACGG
>JANOFZ010000041.1:0-7637 GCA_031413935.1 Thermoleophilia bacterium
GGCGTCGTGGCGGTCGATCTGCTCCTGCACCTTCGACTGCTCGTTGAGGAGTGCGTCGAAGTCGGCATCGGGCTCGGCGAATGCGGCGGAAACGGCGTTGAAGCGGTCGAGCAGGTCGCGCAGGTCGCGCACGCCGTCCTCGACGTTGCCGCGCACGTCCTTCGTCGGATCGAGCTCGGGCTCCTGCTGGAGGAACCCGACCGTCGCGCCGGGGTGCTGCTCGGCGACGCCGGACGACGGCTCCTCGAGGCCGGCCATGATCCGCATCAGCGTCGACTTGCCCGCGCCGTTCGGACCGAGCACACCGATCTTCGCTCCAGGCAGGAACGAGAGGGAGATGTTCGCAAGCACCTGCCGGTCGGAGCCGTAAAACTTGTCGACCCGGTACATCGTGTAGACGTAGTCACTGCTCATCGCTCGCGAAGGGTAGTAGATAGTTCCGCTGCAGCGGTAGCGGCCCGTGCGGTGCCGGCGACGTGCGAGTATCGCCCTCGTGCAGCGTGCGAACGAACGGCAGACCGTCATCCGGCGTGTGCGTTCGTACCTCGACGCCCTCGGATCCGTTGCGGGCGTCGTTTCCCGGAGTCCGCCGCTCCGGCGGGTCGAGCTGGCCTTCGCGTTCTTCAAGACGACCGAGACGGCGACGTGGATCGCCATGCTCGTCTACGCCTTCGAGAGAGGTGGCGTGACGGAGAGCGGCCTCCTGGCAGCGGCTGTCCTCGCGCCTGCGGCGGTCATCGCTCCTCTCGCAGCCGCCGTCGCCGACCGTTACCGACCCGGCGTCGCGCTCCTCTTCGGGTACGTCATGCTCGCGCTCTCCTGCCTCGCCGTGGCCGCTGCGATGGCAGGCGGAGTCTCGAGAGTTCCGATCTACGCCCTCCTCGGCACCGTTGCCGTGGCGACGACGTTGATCAGGCCATCTCAGGTGGTCTTCGCGCCGGCGTTCGCGCGAACCCCGGACGAGCTGACGGCTACGAACGTTGTCAGCAACTGGATCGAGAGCCTTTCCGCGCTCGTCGCACCCCTCATCGCGGGTGTCCTCCTCGCCCTCTATGCATCGGCTGCGGTTTTCGCCGTGATGGGCGTTGCGTGCGCTGTCGGGGCGCTGCTGATCTTCCCGCTCCGATCCGTCGTGGCGGCAACCCCCCCGAACTACGACGTCAACGCACTCGACGGACTGCGACTGGTGAGGCGAGATCGCAACGCGCGCCTCCTGGTCATGCTTCTCGCGGCGCAGTTCGTCGTGATCGGAGCGCTCGACATTCTCTACGTACAGCTTGCGCAGGGGGTTCTGGACCTCCCGACGTCGTGGGTGGGCTACCTGGCCGCAGCGTTTGGCGCGGGCGGGATCGCAGCCGCCATCGTCACCGCGACGATCGTAGGGAGCCGCCGCTTGATCGCTCCTCTGGGTCTCGCGCTCGTTGGCTGGACCGCGGCCCTCCTCCTGCTCGCGGTCGTCACCAGGCCTGGTGCAGCACTCTTTCTGCTGGCGATCGCCGGCGGCGCACGTGCGACCTTCGACGTCGTGGGAAGGACGCTCCTCCAACGCGTCGCACCGGTCAACGTTCACGGGCGCGTGTTCGGATTGCTCGAGGGACTGGCGATGGCCGCTCTCGCGGTCGGCTCGTTTCTTGCGCCCGTCCTGATCTCGATCGGCGGGGCGCCTCTCGCGTTTGTCGGCGTTGCTGCAATTCTGCCGCTCGCCGCCCTCGCCGCCGGACGTCGGTTCCTTGCGATCGACCAGCATGCCGTTGTCCCGGTCGTCGAGATCGCGCTCCTGCGGTCGCTGTCGCTGTTCGCGCCGCTTCCGCCACCGACGATCGAGTCTCTCGCGCGCGCGCTGGCGCCGCTCGAGGTCGAGGCCGGAACCGACGTGATCGTCCAGGGCGACAGCGGGGAGACGTTCTACGCCATCGCCGGCGGCACCGTGGACGTCTTTCGGGACGGATCGCACGTCGCCGAGCTCTCACGGGGCGACGGCTTCGGCGAGCTCGCCCTGCTCCACAACAGGCCGAGGAACGCCACGGTCACTGCTCGCGACGACTGTCTGCTCTACACCCTCTCGGCCGATGTCTTCGTCCCGGCGTTGACCGGGAACGCACGGCCGATCGACGACGCTGAGCTCTAGACAGGCACCACAGCGCGGTCGAGCATGTCGAGGAACGCCCGCGACCACTCCGCGAGGTCGCCCCAGCCGCGGCACGAGACCATGTTCCCGTCGACCACGGCGGCACCGTCGACGTACTCGCCGCCGGCCATCTCGATGTCCGGGGCCAGCGGGCCGAAGGCCGAGCTCCGGCGCCCGCGCAGGAGCCCGAGCGCCGCTGGCACTTGCGGACCGTGACAGAGCGTGCCAACCGGCTTCTCCTCGGCGAAGAAGTGCCCAACGATGCGCCCAACCTCCGGGTCGACTCTGATGAATTCTGGGGCACGGCCACCGGGGATCACGAGCGCCACATATGCGGCAGGGTCAACGTCTGCGAAGGAAACATCCACCGGGCACGTGCGCCCCTGTCGCTCGACGTAGGTGTCCCAGCCGGGCTCGAAGTCGTGGACGACGAGCTTGATCGGGCGCATCGTCGGCGCGGCGACGTGAGGCTCGTAGCCCGGCTCGGCGAGGCGGTACTTGATGAACATCGTCTCGAGGTCCTCGGCCGCATCACCGGCCAGGATCAGCACCTTTGACATTGCTCCTCCAGCGTTCGGTGACTGTTCTCGGATTCTATCCCGACGGCTACCCGCCGACTGATCGCAGCAGGTCGACGTCGCGCGGATACGTCAGCAGCTCTGCTGCTTCGCTCACCGTCACCCAGCGCGCCGCATCGACCTCGAAGTCGAAGCGCAGCGTTCCGTTGACGACCTCCATCACCCAGTAGCGCACCGTCTTCGGACGCTTCTTCGCGTCGAGGTAGGACGTCGGCTCGAGCTCGCGTCCGAGTGAGCAGCGCAGGCCGGTCTCCTCCTCGACCTCGCGGACGGCACAGTCCTTGTCGCCCTCACCCGGCTCGACCTTGCCCTTGGGGAACGTCCAGTCGTCGTATTGCGGCCGATGGACGAGGAGGACTTCCGCCGAGGGGCCGGCGCCGCGGACGACGATCCCGCCCGCCGCGCGTATAGCCTTGCTCAGCGGACTGCCCGCCGTGCCGCCTCGTCGAGCTGGAGCCACGTCCCGGGCCACGCCGCGCGAGCCGCAGCTTTTCGATCACGCTCGAGCTGCACGAGCCGGCCGGCGGCGAACGCACCTGCAGGGTCGGACGCTGCCCACGCACGAATCCGGGCCTCGGCAAAGACTGCGTCCTGGTGATCGCCAAGGATGTCCTGCAGCTCCTTCGCGATCGTCACGAAACGCTCGCCGGGCCGCCCGAGCTCAGGCGCGGCGAGATCGGCGGCGTAGCGGGCTCGCTTCACGGCGATGCGTGATGCGTGCAGCGCATCGTCCGCGGGCTCATCCCCGAGCGCCGCGAACGTTCGGCGCATTCGCTTCGCCTCACGGTGGAACACCGCGGCGAGTGTCGTCTCATCCCCGCTCAGTGGAGGCGACGCAGCCCCGTCGAGGCGTTCGAGCAGCGCGAAGTAGCGAGCATCGCCGAGCACTTCCACGACATCCCTGTAGGCCGCCTCCCGTTCCTCCTCGAGCGCGACAAGCAGCCCGCCCGCACCTGCGCCGTCCTCTTCGAGAGCAGCCACCTCGCTGCGAAGCCGCTCGAGCATGACGTCGAGGTCCCGCGCCGGGCCGAGATGCCCGCCCAGCCAACCGAGCTCCTCGCGGAGCGAGACGGCCCATTCCTTCTCGACGAGAACTCCTGCAGCGCGCAGAAAAGCCCGGAGGCGACGGGTCGCAACCCTGAGCTGGTGCAGGTCCTCGGGGTCGACGCCGCGCCGCGTGCCTGGATCGTGGATCAGGAGCTCCCGGTACTCGTGGCCGAGCGCCGCCGCAAGCGCGAGACCGGGCGGAGCGTCCTTCTCGATCGTCGAGGACGGCGCCGGCGCGGGGATGTCGAGCGCGCGGTGCAGCTTCGGCCGTAGCGCTCCCTGCTCGATCGCCCCGCTCCGGCGCATCGCCTTGACGAGCTGTCTCAGATCCCGCTCGTCGCCCTCAACGAGCTCGATCTCGATCTCCCGGAACCGTCGAGCGACCCGCTGACCCTCGAGGACGGAGACGTTGTCGTCGACGATCTCGGCGCCGCTCGCCCGGATCGTCTCGCGGCGCGTGCGAAGCCGGGCAACTGGAACGAGCTGCCTGCCCCGGAGGTAGGCGGGGAGAAGCTCCACGAGCTCGGCCGGCGGACGTGAGGCCTGTCCCGGCACCTCGAGCTCGAGCCTCGCCGATCCGCGAGGGAGCTTCAGCTGCCAGACCCCTGTGCCGTCCTCGACTCGATGACGAAGAGTGACGCCGTACGGCGCAAGGCGGAGATCCTCGGTGTCGTGGTAGGTCGAGATGAAGACCCGGCCCGGCAGCCGCTCGCCCATCAGCTCGGGAAAGACGAACCCCTCTCCCGGGGCCAGCTTGATCTCGCGCTCAAGGGTCTCTCGCATCTCGATAGAGCGTACTCGGGTTCCCTGTTGTCACTTGTCTCCAACTGGGCAGCGTGCGTCACACATGACGATCTGACGAGCCTGACGTTCCTTACCATAACGGGCCTACGCGAAGCTTCGCACCCGCGCGGCGGGCGTCTCTCGATGATCCGAGAGCGCCTCGGCGGCAGCAGAGAAGACATCGCCCGCGAACGAATAGTCGTCGGTGAGCTCGACCGCTCCGTTGACCTCCAGCACGATCCAGCCGTCGGCTTCATCCGGGAGCAGGTCGACGCCGACGAAGCTGCCGTTCACGACAGCTGCTGCCTCCAACGCAAGCCGCACGGCGCAGGCCGAAGGCGTCGTCGGAACACGCTGGGCGCCGAGCGCGACATTCGTTCGCCATTCGCCCTCCGCGCACACACGTGTGACCGCACCGACGACGCGGCCCCTCGCAACCACGAGGCGGAGATCGAACCCACTCGGTGGAACGAGGCTCTGGACGATTGCGCCGCACGATCGGAACCAGCGGTACTTGGCGATCGCCTCGAGATGGGAACGAAGATCCGCCTCGCTGTCGCAACGCGTCACGTGATTGCCCCAGCTTCCGAACCGCGGCTTCACCACGACCGGGCCGACCCACTCGCGAACGGGACTCACGGCGGTTACGAGCCGGGTTTCGGGATGAGCGATGCCGGCTCCGTTGAGGAGCCGCGCCGTGAGGAGCTTGTCGTGCGTCGACAGCAGCACGGAGGGGTCGTTCAGTATCGTCACCCCCCGGGCCGAGAGCTCGCCGAGCGCCTCCATGCCCACCTCGATGCCGTCGAGGGTCTGGCGGACGTCGAGTCGCGCGAGCGCAACATCGCCGCGACGCAGCACCTTGAGGGCGCGAACCGGGTTGATCAGAAGCCAGTCGGCCGCACGCGCAAGAGCCACGTTCGTCGGCGTACGCTCCCAGGCGATGATCGCGTGTTTCATCTCGGTCATCTGCTCACGCCGTTGCTCGAAGTGCAAGCCCGTTTCACCGGACCGTTACCGCCCGAGTACCGGCCGCGCTCAGGCGGCAAGGGGAAGTGCGCGTTCGTCGTCGACGCGGGTCAGGTAGACCGGGCGGGCAGAACGGAGGTAGGCAACGACGGCCGCGGCGTCCTTCTCGCACGGGAGCAGCGTCTTCCAGCCCGCGAGGTGCTCCGGCTGGTGAAAGTCGCCGTTCGCGACGACCGGCAGACCCTCGCGTGCGACCCAGCTGAACAGCGTCGTGCGGTTGAAGAGCTCGAACCGATGCACGAGCGACCGCAGGTGTGGATCCACCGCGAACCTGCGGGTGCGGCGGCTCTCGAACTCGCACGGCTCGTCGTCGAACGGGTGCGCCGCGATGATCGCGGCGCCGGCCTCACGGGCCGTCTCGATGGCTCCGTCGATACCTGCGTCAACGGAGACGAACTGGTCGAGGCCAACAGCCACCGCGTGTGCTGCTTCGTCCGGGTCTTCGGCGTTGTAGGTCAGCTCGACACCGGGGAGGACGAGCAGGTCATACAGAGCTCGGCCGCGAGCGGCCTCCCGAAGAATGTCCGCGACGTACGAGGCGTGCACCTCGCGTCGTACGCCGCGTGTCGACCACTCCGACCGGTCGAGCCACGGGTCGTCGGAGCGGACAGTGTGATCGGTGACGCAGAGAACGTCGAACCCTCGAGCGCCGTAGAGGTCTACGAGCTCGCGCACCGAGAGGCAGCCGTCGCTCCACGTCGTGTGCGCGTGGAACTCGCAGAGCAGTGGCTGGATCCTGCTTCGCATCGAGCATCAGATTGCCCGCCGCCTCGATCGCCGTGGGGTGAAATGTGGTCACTAGACCACGAAGATCTGGAGACCAAGGTGGGATCGCCGGGCGGAAAAGCTCTTGCTCGTGATTCACCAGATCGACACCAGATCGCTACGACGTGGCCCCGCCGGATTCACCTACGCTCCGCTTCCATGGCAGTCGATGCATCAGACCTCGCGCTCGTTCCGATTTTCGGGGCGCTGCTGCCCGCAGAGCTCGAAGGACTAGCCTCGAACGGAGAGCGCGTCGAGGTCGAGGGGGCGGGGGTCGAGATCACACATCAGGGCGATTTCGGCCACTCCGTGTATGCCGTGCTCGAGGGCGACGCACAGGTCATCGTCGACGGTCAGGTGGTGAACCAGCTCTCTGCGGGAGACATGTTCGGAGAGATCGCCGTGATCGCGTCGGGACGACGTATCGCGACCGTTGAATCTCTCGGTGCAATGGTGCTCGTGAGCTTCTTCAAGCGTGACATCTGGGCGCTCGAGAAGAGCAACGCGGCGTTCGCTGACGCTCTTCGAGCCCTCCGACCGGCCGACGACGACAACTAGAACCGCAGCACTCGAGCGGAATGGTCGTTCGAGTCAGGCGATCTCGTCCTGGGCGCCGGGGTTCGGCTCGTCACCGCGTATGAGCTGGTACGCGACAGCCCCGATCGCGGCACCGAGTAGCGGCGCCGTCAGGTAGATCCAGAGGGATTGCAGGTCGCCCGAGACGAGCGCCGGGCCGAGTGAGCGGGCGGGGTTCATCGAGGCGCCGGAGATCGGGCCTCCGAAGATTGCGTCGAGGCCGACGGTGCCACCTATAGCAATCGCGGCAGCCTCTCCCACCGCGCGCGTGTCGGTGGCGACGGCCATGATCACGAACATCAGGAAGACCGTCAGGATCGTCTCCCAGAGGAACGACTGCGCGTCCGAGCCGGATGGGAGCGTCGCGCCGATGTCGGCGATGTCGCCGAGCGACGCCCGCAGGACGAGTGCCGCGATGATCGCGCCCGTCACCTGTGCTCCCCAGTAAAGGAAGGCACGAGGCCAGGGAAAGTGTCGTGTCAGCGCGAAGGCGAACGTCACGGCAGGGTTGAAGTGCGCGCCCGAAACGTGTCCGACCGCGTAGATCATGACCATGATCACGAGCCCGAACGCGATCGCGACACCGAGGTGCCCGAGTGCCTCGGTCTTCGAGTTGACCATGATCGCGCCGCAGCCTGCGAAGACGAGAGCGAACGTTCCGAAGACCTCGGCCGCGAGTGAGCGAGCGAGGGGAGCCGGCATCACGAAGCGTCGGCCATCGTGTGCGGCGTGCG
>JANOFZ010000042.1:0-1908 GCA_031413935.1 Thermoleophilia bacterium
CCCAGAGCCTGATCGCGCTCTCCGACCTCGTCGTCTCCGCCGGCGGTACGATGAACCGCGAGGCCGTCGCGCTCGGCCCACCCGTCTGGACGACCTTCGCCGGCAAGCTCGGCGCGGTCGACGAGGGCCTCATCGCCGACGGCCGGATGGCCGAGCTGACGGATGCCGCAGCGCTCGTGCTCGTGAGGAAGACCGCTGCCGGCACCGTCGTGCACCGCGACCCGGAGCTGATGCTCGACCTGATGCTGTCGGCGCTTTGAGCGCTATCAGGCGCTGTCAGCGCCTGGCCCTGGAGTCAGGCTGAAGCCTGGCACCGCAGCGCCAACCCGCTCCGGCTCCCCGACGATCCGGGTCAGCGCTGCCGCGAGCTCGACCGCATTGCCCTCCTCGACGAGCCGTTCGAGCACCGCGAGCTCACCATCGAGCCACGCACCCTCCACCGGAGGCCGCTCGATCCGCTGGATCTTCGGATGCGGGCTCGACGAGACGATCTCGCCCTCGCCGATCAGTACCTCGTGCAGCTTCTCGCCCGGCGCGGGGCCGATGATCTGGATCGCGATCTCGCTGCCTGGCTCCTTGCCCGAGAGGCGGATCATGTTCTCCGCCAGATCCATGATTCGTACCGGGTCGCCCATGTCGAGGACGTAGACCTGCCCGCGCTCCGCGATCGCTCCCGCCTGCACGACCAGCTGCACCGCCTCGGGGATCGTCATGAAGAACCGCGTCATCTCCGGGTGCGTCACCGTCACCGGGCCGCCGCGCGCTATCTGCCGCCGGAAGATCGGGATCACTGACCCGGATGAGCCGAGCACGTTCCCGAACCGCACCGCGACAAACCGCGTCGGAACGTCCGCCCGATGGCCCCACGTCTCGACGATCCACTCGCAGAGCGCCTTCGACTGCCCCATGATCGTCTGCGGGTTCGCTGCCTTGTCGGTGGAGACGAGCACAAAACGCTTGGCGCCGAACTCGACCGCGACATCTGCCACGGTGCGCGTCCCGAGGGTGTTGTTGCGCACAGCCTCCAGTGGATTCGCCTCCATCATCGCGACATGCTTGTACGCGGCGGCATGGAAGATCACTCCCGGCCGGTAGCTCGTGAAAACCTGCCGCATCCTGACGCCGTCCTTGACATCCGCGACCACGGCGATGCCGTTCAGGAAGCCGCGCTCGCGGGCAAGCTCCCGGTCGATCTCGAACAATGCGGGCTCGGAGTTGTCGACCAACACAAGTCGCGTTGGCCCGAGGCGCGATAGCTGCCTGCAGAGCTCCGACCCGATCGAGCCACCCGCGCCGGTGACCATCACGACCTCATTCGAGACGTAGCCGGCGATCGCCTCGAGATCGACCTCGACCGGCTCCCGCCCGAGCACGTCCTCGACCTCGACCGGGCGCAGCTGCGTCGCGAGACCCGAATCGCCGCTGACGAGCTCCGCCAACCCCGGCAGCGTCTTGACGGGAAGGCCCCCCACCCGCGCGGCATCGACGATGCGACCGCGCACCTCGCCCGAGGCCGACGGCATCGCGATCAGGATCTCGTCGGGGCGACGATCGCGGATCACCTGCGGCAGATCAGCAGTCGTTCCGAGCACCCGGATCCCGTGGAGGCGCAGATTGCGCTTGCGCGGGTCGTCGTCGACGATCCCGATCGGCGTGTAGCCGAGGGTGGGGTTCCGCAGCATTTCCTTGATCACGAGCTGGGCCGCATCCCCCGCGCCGACGACGATCGCCTCTTTCCCCCGCGCAACGACCTGACCCGGCAACGGGCGCTCGATCAGCGTGCGGGCGAGCAGGCGCGAGCCGGCGACGAACGCGAGGCAGAGCAGCAGGTCGATGAACCAGACGCCCTTCGGCACGCGGGCCGGGTGAAACTCGAAGAGCGTGAAGATCAGGAACGTCGCGAGCGAG
>JANOFZ010000043.1:0-4191 GCA_031413935.1 Thermoleophilia bacterium
GAGCGAGGCGAGCTCGGTCGCGAGCTCGATCGCCTTCGGATGGGCGTACGACCAGTTGGTGTAGAACGGAAGCTCGCGCATCTGCTCGAGTGCCGCCTGGCCGATCTCCTCGCCAAAGCCGTAGCCGATGTTGACCGAGAAGAGGCCGGCGAGCGCATCGAGGTACTTTTTGCCGTTCGAGTCCCAGAGGTGACAGCCGTCACCCTTGACGATGATCGGCACGTCCTGGCCCTCACCAAAGCCGCCCATGCGTGTGAAGTGCATCCAGAGGTGGTCGCGCGCGTTCTGCTGGAGGTCGATGGTGGCCATGGTCAGCCTTCCGTTGTCGGGACGATGTTCACGGGCGCCTCGGTGACCCGAGCCCCCCAGTCGTAGAGCTGCTTCCACAGCTCGAGGTACAGAAAACTCTCTGTCGTGATCACATCGGGCAACGCACGGATGCGGTTCGTTACATCGAGCAGGGCACGACGATCGCGGCACAGCACCTCCGCGAGCACGTCGAACTGACCCGCCGTGACGACGACGTAGTCCGCCTCCTCCCAGCGGGCGATCTCATCGGCGACGGCCTCGGGCGGGCCGGAGGTGCGAATCCCGACCATCGCCTGCGCCTCGAAGCCGAGCCCGAGCGGATTCGTGATCCCCGTCACCTGGAGGATGTTGTCGTCGCACAGGCGGCGGTAGCGTGCACGGATCGTCGCTTCCGAGACGCCGAGGGCGACCGCAATCCGCCGGAACGACTCGCGACCATTGCGCTGGAGCGCCTCGATGATCCCGCGATCGACCACGTCGAGCCGCCGCGCACGGCGAACAGGGCCGCGTTGGCCGATCTCGTCCCGAGGGCCGACGGTGGTCTGAGCATTGCGCAATGCGAGGAGATTACTATCACTATCAACGCATACCGTCAATCCTCTGAGGTTTCTGCGCTTGGAAAGGCATACATCGCAGAAACCTCAGAGGATCATATTTCTGCCACGCTGCGCGTGGATCCTGAAGTCGGGACGACGGAATCGCATTGGTACACCGAGCCCAACAGCACTTCTCGCGGATCCTGACCGCGCGATCAGGTAGAAACAGATTCATGAGAATCCTTGTCGTCGGAACCGGCGGCGTCGGCGCCGCCTTCGCCCGCATCGCGGAGCGCCGCTCGTTCTTCGAGCATTGCGCCCTCGCCGACTATGATCGCGGTCGCTCGGAGGCCGTCGTCTCCTCGCTCGGCGACGTGCGCTTCAGCGCTCACGCGGTCGATGCCTCCGCACAGAGGGCACTCACCGATCTGATCCGTGAGACGAACGCGACGCACGTGATGAACGCCGTCGACCCGATCTTCAACGTCCCGATCTTCGAGGCGTGCTTCGACACAGGCGTCACGTACATGGACATGGCGATGACGCTTTCCGAGGCGCACCCGACCCATCCATTCGAGATGGCCGGCGTCAAGCTCGGCGACTACCAGTTCGAGCGTGCGGCGGCCTGGGAGGAGAAGGGTCAGCTCGCTGTCGTCGGAATGGGGATCGAGCCCGGTGCTGCCGATGTCTTCGCGCGCTACGCCGCCGACGATCTGTTCTCGGAGATCGACGAGGTCGGTATTCGCGACGGCGCGAACCTCGTCGTCGAAGGCTACGGGTTCGCACCCACCTTCTCGATCTGGACGACGATCGAGGAGTGTCTCAACCCGCCCGCGATCTGGGAGAAGGAGCGCGGTTGGTTCACGACCGCGCCGTTCTCCGAGCCCGAGACGTTCGACTTCCCCGAGGGCATTGGCCCGGTCGAGTGCGTGAACGTGGAGCACGAGGAGGTGCTGCTCGTTCCTCGCTGGATCGACTGCAAGCGCGTCACGTTCAAGTACGGGCTCGGCGACGAGTTCATCGGGATCCTCAAGACGATCCACCTTCTCGGGCTGGACTCGAAAGAGAAGATCCGGGTCAAGGGTGTCGAGGTGGCGCCACGCGACGTGATCGCCGCCGTGCTGCCCGATCCGGCGACCCTCGGTGACAGGATGACGGGCAAGACCTGCGCCGGCACGCTCGTCACCGGGCTCGGAAAGGATGGGCAGCCGCGCAAGACCTACATCTACCACGTCGTCGACAACGAGTGGTCGATGCGGGAGTACGGCTCACAGGCGGTCGTCTGGCAGACCGCGCTGAACCCTGTCTGCGCGCTCGAGTTGCTGGCCGAGGGAACGTGGAGCGGTGCCGGCGTGCTCGGCCCGGAGGCATTCCCGGCTCAGCCGTTCCTCGACAAGCTCGCCGAGCTCGGCTCACCGCATGGTGTGCTCGAGCTCGATCCACACGAATAGGATGCCGCCATGGCGCTCGTCCTCCTCCGCGCACCGCTGTCCGAGATCGCCGGAGCGCGCGAGCTCGAGCTGGAAGGCGCAACGGTGAAGGAGGCTTTGATCGCACTCGAGCAGACCCGCCCGGCTGTCGCGGGCTGGGTGCTGGACGAGCGACGTGCGATCCGCGAGCACGTCAACGTCTATGTCAACGGTCAACTCGCGCAGGGGGAGACGCCGGTCGGAGCCGCCGACCGCATCCACGTCCTGCCCGCGATCACAGGAGGATGAGATGACGGAGATCCTGGTCGGGACGAAGAAGGGGCTGTTCGTTCTCGGGGGAGACGTGAGCAACGGGTTCGAGGTGAAGGCGCGAGCCTTTCCGGGCCAGGCGGTCGAGTACGCGATGCGTGATCCCCGCTCCGGGCGGTACCTCGCCTCCGTCACGTCCTGGTTCTACGGGGGCCGGATCTGGGTCACGGATGACCCGGCCGGCGAGTGGGAAGAAGCCAGCGGCATTGCCCTACCGGAGGATGGCGACGCGTCGCTCGCACGGATCTGGGTGATCGAGGCGGGCGAGGCAGACGGGATGCTCTACGCCGGCGGCGATCCCGGGTGCCTGTTCGAGAGCAACGACGGCGGACTCACGTGGGCGCTCAACCGCGGGCTCTGGGATCACCCGACACGGCCCGAGTGGACTCCCGGCGGCGGCGGCCTCTGCCTGCACACGATCGTGCCCTGGCCGGGAGACCCCGATCGGCTGATGGTGGCGATCTCTGCGGTCGGCGTGTGGCTGTCCGACGATCGCGGCGCCACGTGGCGCTACTCGAACGCCGGCATCGTCCCCGAGTACATGCCCGAGGAGGCACGTGACGTGCCCGCTCAGCACTGCGTCCACAACGTACGCCGCTCTCCCTCACGCCCCGAGCGGCTGTTCATGCAGTTCCACGGCGGTGTCTACCGCTCCGACGACGCCGGCGGCAGCTGGATCGACGTCGGAGACGGAACCGACCTGCCGTCCGACTTCGGCTTCCCGATCGTCGTCGACCCCGCGGATCCCGACAGCGCCTACGTGATCCCGCTGATCGGCGCGGAGGACAGGACGACGCCGGGTGGGTCGGTTCGCGTCTGGGAGACGCGCGACGCGGGTGCAACGTGGACGGCACGCGGCGACGGACTCCCCGAGCAGAACGCGTACCTCACCGTCCTTCGCGAGGCGTTCGACTCCCGAGGATCGGGCAGAAGCCTCGAGCTCTACTTCGGGGCGACCTCGGGCGACGTATTCGGATCGGGCGACGCAGGCGCAACATGGGCACCGGTTGCGGCGCACTTGCCGCCCGTCCACTCGGTTCGGACGGCCTGACGAAAGCCCGCGTGGGCCGACTCGTCGAGCCGGCCCAACGCGAAGCAGATGCTCTTACCCGGTCGTCGTCGGGATGTTGGTGATCGTTCCGTCGGCGATCTTCTGCTCGACCTTCTCCGTCGCCGCGATGTCTTCCGCGTTTGCGTCGGGGCTGAACGTCCCGAGTCCGACGCCGTCTTCGTTGAGGCCGAAGACGGCGTTCTTACCGCCGACAAAGGTGCCGTCCTGTGCAGCCTTGGCCGTCAAGAACACAGCGGTGTCCACACCCTTGAGCCCACTCGTGAGCACGTGAGGGCCGAGGAACGACTGGTCGGCGTCGACACCGATGCCCCAGACCTTCTGCTGCTTCGCCGCGAGCAGGGCTCCGAGCCCGCACGCACCCGCGACCTGGAAAACCGTCTTCGAGCCCGCCGCGATCTGGTTCAGCGCGAGCTCCTTGCACTTCGCCTGGTCTTCCCAGTCCTGCGAGTAGCCCCACTTGACCTTGACGACGCCGTCGCGAATTCCCTGGTCAAGGTTGAAGTCTTGAAAGTACGGGTTGCCGAAGAGCCACCAG
>JANOFZ010000044.1:0-8650 GCA_031413935.1 Thermoleophilia bacterium
GACCAAGGAGCTCGTTGTCGTCCGCGTCTCACAGCTGAACGGGTGCAGATACTGCCTGGCCGCTCATCGGCCGTTGGCCCTCGAGGTCGGCGTCGACGAGGAGCAGCTCGCCGCCGTGTGCGATGAGATCTCGCTCGATGCCCTGGCCGAGCGGGAGCGAACGATCATCGAATGGGCCGATCGCTACGTCCTCGACCCCGGCGCGATCACCGACGATCTCGTTGCACGCGTGCTCGACTACCTTCGCGACGACCAGATGGTCGAGCTCGCGATCCTGATCGGGGCCACGCAGATGCTGAACCACTTTTGCACCGCCTTCGACGTTCCACCCACCGCATGAGCACGCAGGCGACGCTCGAGACCGCCGTCGAGGAGGGGCGCTGCGGGGACAGGCTGTGGCTCTACGCGACCTACCACTGCAACCTCGCTTGTGGGTACTGCCTGACCGAGTCGATGCCGGCGATCGCCAACCGGCGGACTCTGTCGTCGGAGACGATGATCCGCGTCGTCCGCGAGGCCGAGGAGCTCGGCTTCGGTGCGATCGGGATCACCGGCGGAGAGCTGTTCATGCTCCCCGATGCCGCCGAGACGCTGGCCGAGATCGCCTCCATCCTTCCCACCGTCGCCTTGACGAACGCCACGCTCTTCACGGAACGGCTGCTGACCCGGCTCGGACCTCTCGCGGATCTCGACATCGCGTTGCAGATCTCCCTCGATTCAGATCAACCCGACAGAAACGACGCCTTTCGTGGTCCCGAGAACTTCGCGAAGGTCGAGCGCGCGATCCCGGCGCTCCTCGAGCGCGGGATCACTGTCAGGATTGCCACGACCGTCGAAGAGCAGACCGAGGACGAGCTCGCCCGTCTCTGCGTCCTGCATCGCAGCTGGGGCATCTCCGACGACGATCACATCGTCCGAGGCGTGGTCAGGCGCGGACGCGCCGAGCTCGCGGGGATGGGAATGACGCCCGGCGTGACGGACATCCTTCCGGAGCTGACGATCACGGCGGACGGCGCCTTCCTGCATCCGTTCGGCCCGACCGTTCGGCACGGCGTCACGGATCTCGACCTGCTCGTCTCCCGTCAGGTAGCGCCGCTCGAGCGAGCGGCCGAGCGTTTCCTGCGGCTCGTCTCCGACCAGCCGGTCGGAACCGACGTGGCCCGCAACATCAGGTGAGCGTGACAATGGCCCCGCGGTCGCGGGGCGCAGAGATCACCCTCTCGGGAATGAGGATTCTGCTCGGCGTCCTCTTTCTCACCGTGTGGGGCTCGAATCTGCACAAGGGGCTGTACGAGCCTGGCGCGTACGCCGGGCTCATCCGGGACTACTCCACCGACGGCGAGGCGCCCGGGGCCTGGAAGGAGATGATGGGTTTCATCGCCGATCATGCAGCGGTGTTTGCCCGGTTGCAGCTCGTGGGCGAGCTCGCGCTCGGACTGCTGCTCGTGATCGGGGTCTGGCTTCGGGTCGTCGGTGTGCTTGCGTGGGCATTCCTTCTGGGCCTTTGGATCAGCGAGATCGGAGCACCGGGCGAGTGGGCGTGGTCGCTCGTCTTCCCGGCCGTTGTCGCCCTCGCCGTTGCGTTCGTTCCCGAGGCGCGGCGCTGGTCGCTCGACGCGAGACGGCACCGATGAAGCGCGCGGCAGTGGCCGCGGCGCTCGGGATCTCAATCGCAGTTCTCGAGCTTCGCCTGCGCGGCGAGACGGACGTGCGAACGCAGGTCGTGGGACAGATGCTCGCGTTCGCACTCTTCCTGCCTGCCGCCTGGATCTGCTGGCGCGGACTCGGGATCGGCCGCGGCGGGGTCGTTCTCGTCCTCGGCCTAGCGATCCTGATGCGCGCCTTTGCCCTGGATCCAGGCACGTCTCCGCCCCTGACGACTGACACGTTCCGGTACGCCTGGGACGCGCGGCTCCAGGCGGGGGGCGTCAATCCGTATCGCTACCCGCCGAACGATCGCGCGCTCGCGAGGTATCGCGACGCCACGATCTGGCCCAACATCAACCGCCGCGACTGGCGGACCGTGTATCCGCCTGGCGCCCAGGCGTCGTTCCTCACGGCACGAGCGGTGTTCGGGAACGGCGTGCGTGCAACGACGTGGCTGTTTCTCCTCGCCGAGGCGGCGGCAATCGGGCTCCTCGTTCTCGTTCTCTCTCGGATGGGGGCTCCGCTCGAGAGAATCGCGCTCGTCGCATGGCATCCGATTGCGATCAGCGAGATCGCCGCGAATGGCCATGTAGACACGCTCGCCCTCCTCGCCGGTGCCGCCCTCCTCGCGGCCTGGCAGGCACGTCGATTCACACTTGCCGGCCTGGCTGTCGCCCTGGGAGCGCTCGTCAAGTTCGGCCCGATCCTGCTCGTGCCCGTGCTCGTGCGGCGCGGTCGATGGCGATTCGCGCTTGCGGCCGTGATTCCATGCCTCCTCGCCTACATCCCGTATCTTGCTGTCGGCCGGGGAGTCGTCGGCAGCGTGCCGCACTACATCCGCCACGAGGAGCTCGGGTCGCTCGCGTGGACTGCACTACGACCGCATCTCGGTTGGATGCTGGCGCTCAGGGCTCTACTTGTCGTCCTGCTGTTGGTCATCGCCATCCTGAGCCTCCGCGAGCACGCCTCGATCGATCAGGTCGCGCGAACGTGCCTCCTCGTGCTCGGCGGGCTGCTCCTTGTCAGCGCGAACCTGCAGCCCTGGTACACGCTCTGGCTGCTCCCGTACCTCGCCATCACGGCGGCTCCTGCGTGGCTCTGGCTCACCGGGACGCTACCACTCCTCTACGTCTACTCGCTGTACGGGGGTCTCCCCTGGTGGGTCCGCGTCGTCGTCTACGTCCCGTTCGTCGCGCTCGCGCTGGCCCGGGTCATCGTGCCCCGCCGCACTCTCGCCTCCCGACCGCCGCCGCTCGCGGCCGGCGCCCGCGTGGCTGCGGTGATCCCGGTGATCAACGAGGCGGAGTCGCTTCCGTCAGTGCTTGCGGAGTTCCCCGTGGGCACCGTCGAGACGGTCATCGTCGTCGACGGCGGGTCAACCGACGGAACGGTCGAGCTCGCCCGGGCAGCGGGAGCGCTGGTCGTCCTTGAGCCCCGCCGCGGCTACGGGCGCGCCTGTCTCGAGGGGTCACGGGCGACGGATGCAGAGATCCTCGTGTTCCTCGACGGCGATGGGAGCGATGATCCGGCGGCGATCGAGAGGCTCGTCGAGCCAATTCGCGACGGACGCGCCTCGCTCGTGCTCGGGGCCAGGGTCGACCCCGAACGAGGTGCTCAGCACGGCCACCAGCGTCTCGGTAACGCGCTTGTGTCTCTCCTCGTGCGGCTCTGTTACGGCGCGCGGATCCACGACATTCCGCCGATGCGTGCGATCCGACGGGACACACTCGAGCAGCTCGGGATGGCCGAGCTGACGTACGGCTGGCCGACCGAGATGATCGTCAAGGCCGCACGCCAGGGTCTGCCGATCATGGAGATCCCCGTGCCGTCGCGCGCACGACGAGGTGGCGAATCGAAGGTCTCCGGGAAGTTCGGGCCTTCGATCAAGGCAGGAACGAGAATGCTCACGGTCGTCGTCCGGTACGGATGAGCGCCGATCCCGATCCTCGCTCCGTAAGATCTTGTTGAGAACTCGAGCCTTGACGGCGAGTGGTGGCGACCGCCAGACTGCGGAGCGATGAGGCGTCGCCCAGCACTCGCGCTTGCCGCGACGATCGTCGTTGTCGGCATGGCGCTCGCCGTCGCGTCCTGTGGAGGCGAGGACGACGATGAGGGATCCGGCACGCCCGTTTCGTTCTCACAGGTCGAGGCGGTTTTCGAGTCGAATGGATGCCAGGGCTGCCATCCCGGGGTCAACTCGTCGCTCGATCTCACGAACGGCAAGGCGTATGACGACCTCGTGGGAATCAGGGCGCTCGAAGATCCCGATCTCTACCGCGTCGTTGCGGGGGATCCCGAGAACAGCTTCCTCTACCTGAAGGTAGGGGGCGCCCCGGTGATCGCGGATATTCCCGCTGTGGGCTCGCGCATGCCGCCGGGAGCACCTCCGATGGCTGCCGAGGACATCGCGATCATCCGCGACTGGATCGCTCAGGGCGCAAAGCGGGACGACGGGACGACCGGTGGCCCACAGGTCACGACGCCGGGAACGCCGCCGCCGAGCGTCGAAGGAAGCGCGTCGTCCACCGAGCAGAAGGGCACGGGCACGATCACCGGCATCGTGATCAATCAGGAGCGCAAGCCGATCGCGGGGGCGTTCGTCACGTTGCTGCTGCAGGGAGCAACGCTGCAGGGCGGGGAAGAGCACTACCGGGTCGCGGTCACCGATTCGACCGGAAAGTACACGCTCGCGGACGCGCCCGAGGGCCGATTCCTGCTCAAGGCGTACGCGCCGAAGTCGATCTACGTCTCCCGCATCGTTGCCCTCGATGAGGGAGAGACCGAGACGGTGAACTTCGGGCTCCCGACGCGCATCGTCCCGAACCCGACGATCTCGAAGCCCGCAGTGTCCGGCACGAGCCTGTCGATGACCGTCGCCGGATCGAACCTCGACGGCAACTACACGCTCGCGGTCAACCCCAAGGCCGGAATCACGGTCGAGTTGCACAACGCTGACAACGCTCCCGGCCGCTGGTCGGCAACGAGTCCTTCGGCGCTTCCCGGGCCCTGGGTCTTCCTCGGCGTCGATGAGCAATGCAACGTCTCGGACTTCCTCACCGTCGAGGGCTGATCGCGGTCGCTGCGCTCGTCGTGGGGTGCGCGGTCGCGGTCCTCGTGATCGTCGTCGGATCGCGGGGCTCGGCGCCTCGCTTCGCGACCGATGTACAACCGATCTTCGACGGCAAGTGCATCTCCTGCCATCCGGTCGCCTACCCGTACCTCGACCTACGTCGCGGGAAGTCGTACGCCGATCTCGTTCGCGTGTCGGCTGCGACACGGCCCGCATTCGAGCGCGTCGTGCCCGGCAAGCCGGAGTTCTCGTACCTGCTCATCCACCCACCCGACCCGTCATTGCGCGGTGTGTTGACGCGCGACGACCGGGAAACGATCGCCGCCTGGATCGAGGCCGGGGCGAAAAATGACTGACCATCCCAGGCGGACAGCATGACGTGGCTCGTCACCGGCGGGTCGGGGTTCCTCGGCGTTCATCTCCTCCGGCGTCTTGGCGAACGGGGCATCGCCGTGCGTTCGCTCGATCTCGAGCCGCTCGAGGACGGGTTCGTCGAGGCCGAGTCGATCGTTGGCGATGTCCGGGACGAACGCGTTGTTCGTCGTGCGCTCGAGGGCGTCGAGGTGCTCGTTCACGCCGCCGCGGCGCTCCCGTCCGGGGGGAACCTCGAGGCCGTCAACACTTCGGCGACGACCCAACTGGCGCGCCTCGCCCGCGAGGCCGGCGTGCGGCGGAGCGTCTTCGTCTCCTCCGGGGTCGTCTACGGGATCCTGCCACCGCCGGTCACCGAGACTGCGACTCCACACCCTTGTGAGCCATATGGTCGCTCGAAGCTCGCCGCAGAACGGGCCTGGCTCGCAGCTGCACCCGCTCCGCTCGTCCTCCGACCCTCGGCGTTCATCGGCCCCGAGCGGCTCGGCGTCTTCGGGATTCTCTTCCGCTGGATCGGTGAGGGACGCCGGATCTACGTTCTCGGGAACGGCGCAAATCGCTACCAGCTGCTCGACGTTGCCGATCTCGTGCACGCGCTCGAGCTCGCCGCGGATCACCCGGGCGACGGTGTGCTGAACGTCGGAGGTCGGATCAGTGGCACGATTCGTGTCGATCTCGAGACCCTGATTCGGCACGCTGGATCGCGTAGCAGGGTCGTCGGGATCCCTGCGGCTCCGGCGAAGGCAGCCCTGGCAGTGCTCGATGCCGCGCATGTCTCGCCGCTACAGCGGTGGCATCGCCTCTCTGCGGACAGGGACATCGTGTTCGATTGCTCGCGAGCCGAGGAGATACTCGGCTGGAAACCCACTCGAAGCGGAGCGGAAACGCTGATCCGCTCCTACGACTGGTACTGCGCAGACGGTGCGAGTCGCCCGGAGGGCATTGCGCACCGGAGTCGCTGGCGCGAGCAGGCGCTCGGCGTGCTCCGGAGGATCTCGTGACCGGCATCGTCCTCGTGGTCGCGAAGGCGCCCACCCCCGGCCGCTCGAAGACCAGACTCGTGCCCCCACTGAGCGCCGCTCAGGCGGCGGAGCTCCACGGGTGTCTGCTGCTCGACACGGTCGATGCGTGCCGGAGGGAGATCGCGGACACGCGCATCCTCTTCGGCTCGGAGGCCGATCGTGCGCCCCTCGAGGTCTTGCTCCCGGGCGTTCCTCTCGTCCAGCAGGAGGGGCGCGGCCTCGCGGATGCGCTTCGCCTCGGGATCGCTCGGCGTGTCGTCGAGGGCCCGGTGGCGCTCGTCTCCTCGGACATTCCGGGTGTTCCTCCCGGCTCGTTGACCGCGGCCTTTGCCGCGCTGGCGGACGGCGCGGACGTGGTGCTCGGACCCGCGATGGACGGCGGGTACTGGCTCATCGCGATGCGAGAAGCCGACAATCGCCCCTTCCAGGACATCCCGTGGTCGACTCCAGCCGTCCATGCCGTCACGCGTGCGCGGTGTGAGGCGGCAGGCCTCCGCGTCGTCGAGGTGCAGGCCTGGCGCGACATCGACACGCTCGTCGACCTCTCTGTCATCGCGCACGACCCAATGCTCGAGCGAGCCCCCCTCTCGGCTGCGCTGATCGCCCGGCTCGCGCCGTCGTTGCCAGATCCACCTCCGCTCGAGCTCCTCTCGAGCGAGTTGCTCGCCTCGTCGCCGTGGCGTGACCACATCGACGATCGACTGCGTTGGGACGGCCGTGAGACGTCGTACTCCTACCTCGGCGTTCCGCGGGCGGTCTTCGTCGCTGCGGTCACGGACGACCGCGAGATGCTCTTTGTGAAGCAGTACCGCCATCCCGTGCGGGACTGGACGCTCGAAGTGCCCGCTGGATCGGTGACGGACGGGGAGTCGTCTCTCGAGGCGGCGCGCCGGGAGCTCCGCGAGGAGGTCGGGGGCGAGGCAGCGGACTGGCTGCACCTGACGACCTTCTTCTCCTCGAGTGCGCACCTGAGCCTCCGCTCGGATGCGTGGCTCGCCACAGGCGTGTCCGTCGGGGAGGCGTATCCCGACGAGGAGGAACGCGTCACGCTCGTGCGGATGCCTCTCGAGGACGCGGTGAGGACTGCCAGAGGGGGTGGCTTTGCCGAGGGGCAGACCGCACTCACGATCTTGCTCGCGGCAGAGCGCCTCGGACTCGCGCGGGAGGCGGGATAGCGTGTGGCCGGCACTCGACGTCCTCGAACTGACGGCGAGCCGTTGAAACGCGCCGAAGAGGCGCGCCCGCGGTGACGACGCCCGTGGCGGAGACGCGATCGTGGTTCGCCGTTCGTACCTTCCTCTGGACTCGCGCAGCGATCACCGCCATCGCGTTGCTCGCCACGCTCCTCCCGACGCACACGCGTCTGGAGCGCGAGGGCGCGAGCCCGCTCCTCCATGATCTCGGCTGGCCCATCGATCTCTGGGCGCGGTGGGACAGCGTCTGGTACCTGGCGATCGCCGAGCTGGGGTATCACGGAGCCGCCGAGACGCTTGCCTTCTGGCCCCTCTACCCGGCACTCCTCGCCACCGTCGGAGCTGTGCTCGGTGGCCATGATCTCACGGCCGGCGTGCTCATCTCGCTGGCCTCACTGCTCGGCTCTTTCATCTTGCTCGAGCGTCTCGGCGGGCGACTCGTCGGTGGGCCGTCGGCCCGGCGTGCGGTGCTCTACCTGGCCCTCTTCCCGATGGCGTTCTTCCTCGGCGCCGTCTACAGCGAGTCGCTCTACCTGCTCCTCGCTCTTGCTGCATTCCTCCTCGCCGAACGGGGGCGGTTCCTCCCCGCGGGCCTCGTCTGCGGCCTCACGATCCTGACCCGGGTGGCCGGCATAGCCCTCCTGCCCGCGCTCGCCATCATCGCCTGGCGCTCGGGAAAACGGCGTCGGGCGCTCCTCTCGCTCGCGGCCGCACCGCTCGTCGCCTCGATCCATCTGCTCGTCGTTCACGACGCGCGCGGCAGCCTCGATGACCTGTTCGGAGCCCAGGCGTTGTGGCAACGACATCTCTCACCTGCCGGGCCGCTCGGTGGCATCTGGCACGGCCTCGGGAAGGCGTGGACGACTGCTCTCGAGTTGGGCGAGCCCGGAGGGCCCGATCTCCTCTGGCCGAGCGAGCTTCTGAACGCAGGGTTCCTGATCCTGTTCATCGTGCTCACCGTGGTCGCCTGGCGGCGCGTCGGCGTGCCCTACGGTCTCTTCGCTGCGCTCAGCCTTGCTCTTCCGCTCAGCTTCCCTGCGACACCCTCACCGCTCCTTTCGCTGCCACGCTTCGGGCTCGTCATCTTCCCCTTCTTCCTCGCGCTCGGCGTTCTCGGTGCACGCACGCGTGTCAACGTCACGATCATCGGGGTCAGCTCGGTGCTCCTCGTTCTCGCAACGGTCGAGTGGGTGCGTTGGGGATGGATCGGGTGACCACGCGCGCCGGGGTGCTCGTCGCTGCAGCTCTTGTAGTGGCTGCTGTGGGCGTTGTCTGGGCTCTCTCGCGTTCCGATCAGGTCGTCGAGTCGGTCGTGGGATCGACTCTCGTCGGAACGTGGATCGATC
>JANOFZ010000045.1:0-7837 GCA_031413935.1 Thermoleophilia bacterium
GTTACCCACGACGCATCGGGCGTCCGGGTAGCGACGGCAGATGGACAGGTCGACGCGGACGTGGTAGTCGTCGCGGTGCCGGTGCCGCTCCTGCGCGCGCTCACATTTGATCCTCCACTCCCCGGAGCGGTCGTCGAGGCACTCGCGAGCGTCCGCATGTCGGTTGCGGCAAAGCTCGCTGTCCCGCTACGCGCGCCCGTCGCGGCAGACGCAGTCATGTCAGTGTCCGGACGCTACTGGGCCTACACGACGCCGTGCGACGAGGTCGGAGTCCGCACCGTCGGATCGTGGGCCGGCTCGACCCCGGTCGTCACGGCTCTCCAGGCGACCGACGGCCCGGAGACCTGGATCGCGGCGATCCGGGAGCTCTGGCCCGAGCTCGACCTCGACGAGGCGGGCGCGGTCGTGACGACGTGGCTCGACGATCCGTGGGCGCAGGGTGCGTACTCCGTGCTGATGAGCCGCGACCCCGACGAGCCCTCGCTTCTCACGACCCCGGTCGGTCGGATCGTGTTCGCAGGCGAGCACACTTCACCCGACTGGAGCGGCACGATCGAAGGCGCCCTCGGAAGTGGTGAGCGCGCAGCAGCCGATGTGTTGCATTTGGTTCGCTCCTCTTGAGTGAGATCGAGCAAGCGCAGGCTCGCCGTGCCTACGGTTGGCGGGACTTCGACCAGGAGGTCGTCGAGGGCCTCGCCGAGAACGACTCGCGGTTCATCAACCGGCGCGCGGGTGGGTGGATTGCGTGCCCTCTTGTCGGTCACTACGACACCCAGCTCGCGTGGAAGGAGGACAACTTCAAGAAGGGCAGCGTTCCCGCCGGCGATCCGCCCGTGAGCTTCCGCGCCGCTCCGACCTATGTGCTCGAGCGCCCGCTCGACAACGTCATCGCTGGACGCGAGCTGATCGGCGAGGCTCTGGCAGGCCGCTGGGGCAACCCCGAGGCGACCCGGTTCGGAAACGAGTCGAGCGAAGGTGCACTCACCTGGAACGTCTTCCGCACGCTCCAGGAAGCGGGCGGCCTCAGCGCCGTCGCCGCGGCGCTCGCCGGGCTGGAGCCTGCGGCAGAGCCTGCGCTCTTCTTCTGGGGCAGACGAATCACGCTCGACGCGGCGCCGGCCTGGGACGAGCTCGCGACGGCGCTCGCGGGGTTCGAACCGGACGCGACGCAGCATGTCGAGCCGGACGTCTGCCTGCACGTGCCGGGCTTCGGGTGGGTCATCATCGAGGCGAGCTTCGGCCCGAGCTCGGACGCATTCGACGACCCCGACCGAGTCGAGACATTCCTCGAGCAGTACGCCGCCCCGTGCCCCGGTCTCTTCGCAGAGAAGACGATCAGGACGACGCGGCTCCGCGATGTCCCACCGCTCCTCCTGCGCACGATCGCCATCGCCCACTCGCTCAAGGCGGACGGCGAGCAGGCGCTCGTAATCGCACTCGTGCGGGAGAGCGACACCGCCGACGTCGAGCGGAGAATCGATCGGTGCCTCGCCGACACTGCAGACGTCAGCTTCCGCCGCATCACCTGGGAGTCGCTCTACCGCGCACTCGACCCGGCCGATCCCTCCCTCGGGTCGCTCCGCCGATATCTGGAGGAGAAGAGCTTCGGGCTCCGACCCGCGTTTGCGCTCCAGAACGAGCCAGAGTAGCGCCGCGACGACGGAACGTATCGGGCCTAGGTCGTAGTTTCAGTACGGATTCTTCGCCGAGCGATCCTCGGAGAGGGACGCTTGCGAGAGGAGAACCAGATCCTCGATCGCGTCGGCGAGGTGTACCTGTGCGATGTTGCGATCGCCGCGGGCGACGCGCAGCTTGTGCGCCTCGAGGAGCACCTCGGCGTGCGTCACGCCGACAGGCGGCTCGAACCGGTAGGCGGCGAGCTCGATCGTGAGCCCCAGTGGGTCGTCGAAGTAGATCGAGTCCATGAAGCCTCGATCCTTGACGCCGCTGTGCGCGATCCCGCGCTCGTCGAGTCGCTCGGCGACGAGATCGAAGGTCGCCTTGGAGATCGCGAGTGCGACGTGGTGGACGCAGCCCGGGTCGGTCGATGTGCGGCGCGGGTCGGGCGTGCGTGACTCGTCGGTGAAGATCGTGATCAACCGCCCGTCACCCGGGTCGAAGTAGAGGTGACTCTCGCCCTCGTTGTCGAGGTTCGGTTGTTCGAAGATGAAGGGCATCCCGAGGAGCCCTTCCCAGAAGTCGATCGACGTCTGCCGGTCGGCGCCGCAGATCGTGATGTGGTGCACGCCCTGGCTCTGAATCTTTCGCATCAGTCGCTCTCCTCAATCGGGTGTTCGATGAGCGTAGCCAGGCTTAGGCGACGCGCTCGGCCCAGTCTCCGTAAAGCCCGCGGTAGGCCCCTCCACTCGCCATCAGCTCAGCGTGCGTGCCCTGCTCCACGATCTGCCCGTGCGCGAGGACGACGATCAGGTCGGCGCCCTGGATCGTCGACAAGCGATGCGCGATCACGAACGCCGTGCGGCCGGCAAGGAGCTTCTGCAGCGCTCGCTCGATCACGCGCTCCGTGCCGATGTCGACCGACGAGGTCGCCTCGTCGAGGATCAGGATCCTTGGGTCGGCGAGCAGCGCCCGTGCGAACGCGACGAGCTGGCGCTGCCCGAGCGAGAGCCGGAACCCGCGCTCACCGAGCTGCGTCTCGTACCCGTCCTCGAGCTCGCGGATCCAGGCGTGCGCACCGACTGCGGTCGCAGCCTGCTCGATCTCCTCGATCGTCGCATCCGGCCGGGCGAAGGCGATGTTCTCAGCGACCGTCCCGGCAAACAGAAATCCCTCCTGCGGCACGACGCCGAGCTGCCTGCGCAGGGACTTCTGCTCGACCTCGCGCACGTCGTGCCCGTCGATCGTGATCCGCCCTTCGCGCACGTCGTAGAAGCGCGCGATCAGCTTCGCGATCGTCGACTTCCCGGCACCGGTCTGACCGACGAGTGCGACGGACGTGCCGGCAGGAACATCGAGGCTGATCCCGTGCAGCACCTCGGGGAGCGCGCCGTAGCCGAACCTCACATCCTCGAAGCGGACGTGCCCGTCGATCCGGGGCAGGGTGAGCGCCGCCGGCGTGTCGACGATCTCGGGCTCCTCGTCGAGCACCTCGACGATCTTGTCGAGCGCAGCCGTCGCTGAGAGGAATGTGTTGTACAGCTGGGAGAGCTGCTGTACCGGGTCGAAGAAATTCGCGAGGTAGAGGAAGAAGGCGAGCAGCGTCCCGATCGTGACCTGGTCGTTGACGAGCAGGTAGCCGCCGTAGCCCAGCACGATCGCGGTCGCGAGCGACGCGAGGAAGTCGACAGCAGGGAAGTAGAGGCCGTTGAGCACGATCGTCTCGTAGTTGGCGTCCCGATAGCGGCTGTTGATGCCGCGGAAGCTCGACTGGTTGCGTGGCTCGCGAGCGTACGACTGCACCACTCGCATGCCGGCGATATCCTCGGCGAGCGTCGCAGTGACGAGGCCGATGCGCTCCCGTACTCGGCGGTAGGCGCGGTTCGAGCGAACGCGGAACCACACCGTCGCGGCCGCCATCAGCGGGATCACCGACAGGGTCGCGAGCGCGAGTCGCCAATCGAGCACGAAGAGGACGACGGCAGTTCCTACGAGCAGCATCACGTTCTGCACGAGCGAGGTGACGCCGTCGGTGATCAGCGTGTCGAGCGCCTCGACGTCGTTCGTGATCCGGCTGACGATCGCCCCGGTGCGGTTGCGTTCGAAGTAGCCGAGCGAGAGCCGCTGCAGGTGCTCGAAGAGACGGATGCGAAGATCGGCGAGCGCGCGCTCTCCCACCCAGCCGGTGAGGTACGTCTGCACCGAGGAGAGCACGAAGGCCAACAGGCCGACCACGACGAATGCGAGCACGATCCAGACGAGCGTCTGCAGATCGCCTGACTTGATCCCCTGGTCGACGGCCAGCTTCGCGAGAAGGGGTGGAACGAGAGCGACGAGCGTGAATGCGAGAAGCGTGGCGATCGCTGCGGCGGTGCGCGCACGATAGGGCGTCACGAGCCCGATCAGCATCCGGATCCGCCGTCGAGACTGCTTCCACGACCAGTCGCCGACCTTGCCACCCCGCTCCTCGGAGAGGTGGGAGCCGGCCTGCCAGACCTTCATGCCGACACCCCGATCTCCTGGAGGAGGCCGTACTCGTGGATCTCTCGGTAGATCGCGCTCTGCTCGAGAACCTCGCTGCGATTGCCCTTTGCAACTATCCGGCCGTGCTCGAGGACCACGATCGTGTCCGCGAGCGCAATCGTCGAGAGCCTGTGTGCGATTACGATCGTCGTTCTGTCGCGCATCGCCTCCGTCAGCCCGGCGCGGATGAGCGATTCCGTTGTCGCGTCGACGGACGCGGTTGCATCGTCGAGAATGAGGATGCGTGGATCGATCACGAGCGCCCGTGCGATCGCGAGCCGCTGCCGCTGGCCGCCGGAGAGGGTGATCCCACGCTCGCCGATCACGGTGTCGTAGCCGTTCGGCAAGTCCTCGATGAACGCGTGAGCCTGCGCGGCGCGGGCAGCCGCTTCGACGAGGCCCGGCAGGACGTCCGGCACGCCGAAGGCGATGTTGTCGCGGACGGTTGCAGAAAACAGGAACGGATCCTGGGAGATGACGCCGACCGCGCGCCGCAGTGACCGCCGCGTCACGTCCCGCACGTCGATGCCATCGATCGTCACCCTTCCCCCCTGCGCGTCATAGAACCGCGGCACGAGCGAGGCGAGCGTCGTCTTCCCTGCCCCTGACGCACCGATCAGCGCGATCGTGCTGCCGGCCTCGATCTCGAGGTCGATTCCCTCGAGCACCGGCCGCTCGGCGTCGTAGCCGAACGTGACGCCGGAGAAGATGACGCGACCCGGCCCCTCGGGAAGCTCGGCGGCATCCGGAATGTCCGAGATCTCCTCGGGCTCGTCGATCACCTCGAAGAACCGCTCACCCGAAGCCGTCGCTCGCTGCGCCTGGCCGACCCACATCCCGAGGGAACGTAGCGGGATCACGAGCATCATCAGCAGCAGGTTGAAGGCGAAGAAGCCGCCGATCGTGAGATCGCCCTGCACGACATAGTGACCGGCCGCGAGCAGCACGCCGGCCTGGGCGAGCGTGGGCAGGAACGTGAGCAGCGGCACGTAGAGCGAGCGCTGCGTGTTCGCCCGCACAGAGGCCTCGAAGACATCGTCGGACGCCTTCCGGAAGCGGCGTTCGACCTGCTCCTCCTGGGCGAAGGACTTGACGATGTGAACGCCGACAATCGACTCCTCGGAGACGGTCGCCACCTCACCGAGCTTCTGCTGGACGTCGCGAAGGACGGGATGCGAGACGTGGCTGTAGCGGTACGCGACGCCGATGAGCACGGGTGTGATCGCGAGGGCGATGAGCGCGAGGCGCCACTCGTAGAAGAAGAGGACGACCGTGACGCAGACGATCGTGATCACGTGCTGCGCGAAGAAGATCAGCCCGTAGCCGAGGAAGAAGCGGATCGTTTGCAGGTCGACGGTCGCCCGCGACATCAGCTGTCCGGTCTGATGGCGGTCGTAGTAGCCGAAGGAGAGCCGGAGGAGGCGGCCGTAGAGCGCGTCGCGCATGTCCCACTCGACGGCGAGCGCCTGCTTCCCCGAGATGAAGCGACGCCCCAGCATGAGGAGCGCTCTGAGGAGGCCGACACCGAGGATGACGAGAATCAGGAACGCGAGGTAGTGGCCGTCCTGTCCGCCGCGGAGCTCGTTGATCACGAAGCCGGTGAGAACGATCACGGCGATCGCCGCCGCCTGCGAGAGGATCGCGAGAATCGTCGAGACGATCAGGGACGAGCGGTACGGCCGCAGGAACTGCAGCAGGCGAACGAAGGTGCGGGAGTTCGAGGTGGCGATCAGGTCATGGTAGGTGCAGCCTCCCTTCGTCTCCGCGCCACGAATGCGCTCGCGGCGTAGCGGGCGAGCACGGTTGCGGTGACCGCCGCACACGCCTCATCGTCATTCACGACCGCCACGCAAGCGTGCCCGATCGTGGCGCTTGCCCGAGGGAGCCCGTCGAAGGGGAGCTGCTGCGCGAAGCGCGCCGCCACGCCTCGCAGCCGTTTCAGGTGCTCCTCTTCGATTCGGGTGAAGGCGTGCTCGCGCAGAGCGGCGAATCGTCTCTGATCGGGCCTACGCTGCCAGCCCACGAGCCGGGTCGCGAGGAGCGCCTCGCTGGCCGTCCAGACCGTCGGCGGTCGCACGAGCGCCGCGAGCGCATGCGTCGGCGTGGCGTGATGGATTCCGCTCTCGCAGACGAGAAGGTCGCCCCGCGTGAGTGGCAGCCACTCGAGGAGGGCAAGGCGGACGACCGCGGGGCAGCGGCCGCTGCGGAGCCGAACGTCGCACCCATCATCGACGACAAGGGGTGCGACGTACTGCAGACGACGTTCGATTCGCTCCGAGGCCGGTGCGCGCCGATCGGGCGAATGAGGCCGGAAGGCCCGGCAAACCGGTCGTTCGAGCTCCGCGATGGACATGTCGTCGACGCTAGATCGTCGCCACTCTCCGCGCAAGACGCTCTTTCGGACATGTCCGCCCGGCAGGGCGGGTGCTACCTGCGGCCGATACGTTCCTCGAGGAGCGGCAGGACATCCTCGGGCTCCGGGTAGCGCCCGAGCATCGACTTCGTGAAGACGAGCTCGCCGTCGAGGTGGACGTCGAAGATGCCTCCCGAGCCGGTCACGACCTCGAGCGAGTCGATCTCGTGCTCCATCTCCTCGAGAATCCGCACCGCCAGACCGGCGGCGTTCGGCAACGCGCTTCAGGGAACGCAGTACTCGATGCGAATGTGGTGTCGTGCTGCCACAGCCACATTCAATCACTCCGCGCACCTGTCCCGTCAGGACGGTTCACCGCCGGAGACAACGAGAAAGCGATTCTGAACAATTGTCCGCAACGTGCGGGTATTCCGTGCAGGCAACCATTGACGTCGCGCACCACCGCCGCCTATGTTGGTCGAGCACCGAGCACGGAGTCTCCAGCGCAGCAGGCGACGCAAGTCAACTGAAGCGCCAGGGAGCCGGCCAACAGGCAGGTCGCTTCGGCGACAGGTCAGTCGGCCCTGGCACTCGAGGGGAACACCGACTCGGTGCATTTCTTTGTGTCCGCTCATACGTTCTCAGGGTCGATTCAGGGTCATTCCCGATAGACGCGACAATGGACGTCAGCGAGGCTGCAGCCATGACAACAAATGCGATAGACCAAACAGCAGTGAAGCGGCTCGAACGGAGTCGCTCCGACCGCATGCTCGCCGGTGTCTGCGAGGGCCTGGCGCGCTACTTCGACATCAATCCCGCGTTCTACCGGGTCGGCTTCGTCGTCCTGACGCTCCTCGGCGGCGCGGGCATCCTCATCTACCTGGCCGCTGTGCTCGTGATTCCCGAGGAAGGGAAGCCCGACTCGATCGCGGCCGAGGCCCTCCGAGGACGGCGGGAGCGTCCGTGGCCGCTGATCGGCGTCGGCCTGATTGCCGTCGCGACAGCGGTATTGCTCTCACGAGCGACGCTTTGGCCCCGGGGCGACGCAGCCTGGGTCCTCGTGCTCCTCGCCGGTGCCGTGATCCTCTGGACGCAGCGCTCGTCGCGAACCCCGTCGACCGACGTCGTCCTCGCAGCCGACGGCACACCGGTCGAGCGTTCCTCACGCGGTGGCCACGTGATCGCAGTGATCTCGGTGATCCTCGCGGTCATGGTCGTTGCTGTCCTCACGGCGGCTGCGACAGTGGCAACGGTCTTCCACGTCGACGTACGCAACGGCGTCGGCGAACGCTCCTACCAGCCGGCGCTCGCGGCAGGCGTGCAGCCGCAGTACAAGCTGGGCAT
>JANOFZ010000046.1:0-22389 GCA_031413935.1 Thermoleophilia bacterium
CAGCCAGGTAGATCGCAGCCTGCGAGAGGTTCAGCTGCGCCTCGGGCAGGCCGACGTGCTCGAGCGCCTGCGCTGCAGCGACGGCGATGAGCAGCGCCCGAGGGTCGGCGTTACCGATGTCCTCGGAGGCGAGGATCACCATGCGTCGTGCGATGAACCGCGCATCCTCGCCACCCTCGAGCATCGCGGCGAGGTAGTAGACGCTGGCATCGGGATCGCTGCCCCGCATCGACTTGATGAAGGCAGAGACGATGTCGTAGTGCTGATCGCCAGCCCGGTCGTAGCGGAGTGGGCGCTTGCGGGCTGCATCGGCAACGTGACGTGCCTCGAGAGGAGACCCCTCTGCTGTTGCTGTCTGCCAGGAGAGCTCGAGCGTCGAGAGCGCGCTGCGCGCGTCTCCGCCGGCCTTGCGGACGATCGCCTCCGCGACATCGGCAGGCACTTCGATCCCGAGCTCGAGGGCGCCACGCACGACGACTGCTGCGACCTCCTCATCGGAGAGCGACTCCAGCTCGACAACGGCGCAGCGGGAGAGCAAGGCCGCATTCACCTCGAAGTACGGATTCTCCGTTGTCGCCCCGATCAGCGTCAGCAGCCCGCTCTCGACCCCGGGCAGGAGCGCATCTTGCTGCCCCTTGTTGAAGCGGTGGATCTCGTCGAGGAAGAGAATCGTGCGGATCCCGTTCGCCCCGAGCCGGTCGCGGGCGCGCTGCAGCACCCCGCGCACGTCGTCGACGCGGGCCGAGACCGCGGAAAGCTCCTCGAACTCCGCTCCTGTGGTCTCGGCGACGATCCGTGCGAGCGTCGTCTTGCCGACACCCGGCGGCCCATAGAGGATCATCGAGGGCGGCCTGTCACCTTCGATCGCGAGGCGCAAGGCGGATCCCTCCGCCAGCACGTGCCGCTGCCCGACGAGCTCGTCGAGCGACCGCGGACGAATGCGCTGAGGGAGCGGTGCGGTCTGACTCTGACGAGCCGACGCGGCGTCCGAGAAGAGGTCGGTCATCGGTGTGATTCTAGGCGCGGGATAGGCGTGTCACGTCGCTCGTGCGGAGCGTGGGCAGTACGTGGCGTTCCACGGCGATATGCTCCCGGTTCACTGGTAACTCGTCGACCAGCGTCGGCGAAGAGCGCGCGAGAGGAGCAGCAATGGCTGGTGAGGTCGTTCACGTCGAGTTTCCGTCGGAGGACATCGAGCGCTCACAGAGGTTCTGGAGTGGTCTCTTCGGCTGGGAGTTCCAGGATTCCGGGATGCCCGGGATGGACTACCGGATGGCTCAGGTCAATGAGCAGGCGGGGGCGGCACTGATGCAGGCGCCGGATCAGATCGGCCACCCGAGCTTCTACTTCGCCACCGATGATATCGACGCGTCGAGCGCCACGGTGCGCGAGCTGGGTGGCGAGGCGGAGGAGAAAATTTCGGTCCCGTCCCACGGGTGGTTCACGGCCTGCAGGGATAGCGAGGGCAACGTCTTCCATCTCTGGCAGTCGGACTCCGCGGCCGGCTAGCCGCATCGGGTGGGGGCGAACGGGACAGAGTGCATCGATCGGAACCCTCGTGTTCCACCACGTATCGGTAGGCGTCCGGCGTCCAGCACGTCGCGATGGTGCCGCCTATGCTCTGTGCCATGTCACGACAGCTGTACCGCGTCGAGGCCCAGGGGCTCTGGGTCGTCCACAACGAGTTGACGGCGAAGTCGCAGGCCGAAGGGTGAGCCTCCGCGACGAGGCGACCGTTCTGCTGCAGAATCTCCTGCGGTTGAACACGGTCAACCCGCCCGGGAACGAGACGATCGCCGCTGAGCTGCTGCGCGACTATCTCGCCGCAAGCGACATTCCCTGCGAGCTCGTGGGCCGTACGCGCGATCGGCTCAACCTCGTCGCGCGATTGAAGGGTGGAGACGGCCCGACTCTGGCCTTCCTCGCACACACGGACACGGTTCGGGCCGATCCCGAGGAGTGGACGCGCGATCCGTGGTCGGGCGATCTCGTCGACGGTGAGATCTGGGGCCGCGGCGCACTCGACATGAAGGATCAGGTCGCGGCGAGCGCGGTCGCCTTCGCCTCGCTCTGGCGCGAGGGGTTCAGGCCCGCCGGAGACGTCATCCTCGCCCTGACCGCAGACGAGGAGGTCAACGAGAACTACGGGCTCTCCTGGCTCGTCGAGGAACACCCCGAACTCGTCCGTGCCGACTATGCACTCAACGAGGGTGGCGGTGAACGGTGTGTCTTCGGGGGTGACGTCTTCTACCTGTGCGCGGTCGGCGAGAAGATGAGCGCCCCGTTCCGTGTTCGCGTGCATGGCCGAAGCGGCCACGCCTCGGTCCCGTCGATCGCCGACAGTGCGCTCGTCAAGGCAGCGCCGATGATCGAGGCACTCGGTCGGTACAACCCGCCCCAGGCGCTGATCCCGGAGGTCGCACGGTTTCTCGAGCTCGTTCTCGGCGAGCGCCCACCCCTCGAGGAGACGCTTGCCCGCGCCCGCATGCTGCATCCGCTCGCCGCCGAGATCGTCGAGCCATTGCTCTCGTTCACGCTCGCTCCGACGATGATCGAGGCGTCGAAGCAGATCAACGTGATTCCGGCAGAGTGCGTCGTCACGGTGGATTGCCGTTTGCCGCCCGGGATGACTCCCTCCGACGTCGATCCGCTCGTCCGGGCGGCGATCGGGCCGGGCGACTATGACCTCGAGTGGCTCCAGTCCGACGGCGGGACTCGCTCACCGATGGTGACACCGCTCTGGTCGGGGCTCGAAGCGTGGGTTGCCGAACAGGATCCAGGAGCCCGGCTAGCGCCGGTCGTCTGTGCCGGGTTCACCGATTCCCACTGGATGCGTGAGGCGTTCGGTACCGTCGCCTACGGTTTCTTTCCGCAGAAGGCGATGGACTCGGAGCTCGCTGCCAGGCTCGTCCACTCGGCCGATGAGCGTATCCCCGTTGACGATCTCGAGCTCGGCGTTGACGCATTGCGCGCTGCGGCACTCTCACTGGAGGCTTGATGGAAGATCTCGCCCGTGTCACCATTGTTCCGAACGAGGTTGCGGCCGATCTCGTCTGCAGCTTCCTGCGGGCGGAGGGGATCAAGTGCGCCCACCGGGTCACGAACGTCGGGGCCGGCTCGTGGGACGGCGTCCCGAACATGGGCGGCGCCCGAGAGATCATCGTCGCCCAGGCCGACGTCGATGCGGCGCTCGCGATCCTGGCGGCCGCCGATCAGGGTGACTTCGCGGGTGAGGACGACCCGCAGGCCTGATCCGAGCGTGGCGTAGGCCGGCTACGACGCGGGCTTTTCGTGATGGCCGCCGAACTGCTTGCGCATCGCCGAGAGCACCTTGTTGGCAAAGAGGCCCTCGTCTCGGGACGAGAATCGTGAGTACAGGGCGGCCGTCAGCACATCAGCCGGGACACCTTCCTCGATGGCGGCTATCGCCGTCCAGCGCCCCTCGCCGGAGTCGGAGACCCGGCCTGCGAACCCGTCGAGATCCGGCGACTCGTGAAGCGCCGCCGCGGTGAGGTCGAGGAGCCACGACTCGACGACGCTGCCGCGCCGCCAGACCTCGGTGATGGCGGGGATATCGAGCGTGTACGAGTAGAACTCGGGATGATCGAGCGGCGCGGTCTCTGCATCCTTGTCACGCTGGCGAAGGCCTGCATCCGCGCCGTGCAGGATGTTGAGCCCCTCGGCCAGGGCGGCCATCATCCCGTACTCGATCCCGTTGTGCACCATCTTCACGAAGTGGCCCGCGCCCGACGGGCCACAGTGGAGATACCCGCGTTCCTCGGAATCGGCCTCTCCCGCCCGACCTGGCGTTCGCTCTGCAGAGCCGATGCCGGGGGCAAGCGTCGCAAAGATCGGCTCGAGCTCTGCGAACGCATCATCAGGGCCGCCGACCATCAGGCAGAAGCCACGATCGAGGCCAAAGACGCCGCCGCTCGTGCCACAGTCCAGGTACCGGATCCCCTTCTCGGCCAGCTCGCCGCCGCGCCGGATGTCGTCACGGTAATAGGAGTTGCCACCGTCGATGATCGTGTCGCCGACACTGAGACGCGACGCGAGTGCCTCGACCGTCGACTCGGTGATCTCCCCGGCGGGAACCATGATCCACGTCCGGCGGGGCACCTCGAGCTTGGCGACGAAGTCGTCGAGTGAGTCGGCGCCGGTCGCTCCCTCCCCGACGAGCGCGGCAACGGCATCAGGGCTGACGTCGTAGACGACGCACGTGTGCCCGCCGCGCATCAGCCGGCGGACGAGGTTCGCACCCATTCGGCCGAGACCGACCATCCCGAGCTGCATGCCCGGAGCCTATACGCTCGCTCCGTGGGCATCGTCGCTCGGAGGAGCATGACGGTCGAACGTGGCCGAGTCGCAGGCCCTGGCAAGGGGTCGGATCGATGACGGCAGCGCTCGAGATCCGCGAGGCCGCTGGAGCCCTGGAAGCGCTCGAAAGCTGGCTGCGGGAGCAGGGCTTCTTCGCACCCGGCGGCGAGCACCTGATTGCTGACCTCTATCTCGGCTACGCACTCTCCTCGACGATCCGCCGCCGCCAGTCGCCCGCCCCGCCCGAGCCGTGCCCGTTGCCTCTCGTCGCCTGCACCGTCCGGGAGGCGGAGTATATTGTCAAGAATGACAACTTCTCGCCGAATTGCGGTTTTGCGATTGGCCCCTGGCAGCAAACCTGGAGTGCGGCCGACTACGCGGTGGCCGTGCGGCGCGTGCGGAACGCGATCGAGCGTGGTGACGTCTACCAGGTCAACCTCGTGCAACACCTCTCGGCGCCGTTCGCCGGCGACCCGGCCGCGCTCGCCGCCCGCCTCTCCGCGCTCACTCCACACAATCCAGAGCCCTACCGGGGCAACGGCTGGAACATCGTCTCCGGCTCACCGGAGCTCTTCCTCGCGCGGCGCGGAAGCCGTCTGTGGACGTGCCCGATCAAGGGGACGCGGCCGGCGGGGGCGGCGAGCGAGCTTGCGGGCTCGGTGAAGGACGCGGCCGAGCACGTGATGATCGTCGATCTCGAGCGAAACGATCTCGCGCGCGTCTGCGAGCCCGGCAGTGTTCGCTGGCCCGAGCTGATGGTGACGCGGGCCCTCGCCGGTGTCGAGCACATGGTCTCGACGGTCGAGGGGACGTTGCGCGAGGGCGTCGGCCTCGCGGAGCTTCTCGGCGCGACCTTCCCGGGCGGGTCGATCACCGGCGCTCCGAAGATCGCCGCCGTTGATCTGATTGCGGAGATCGAGCCGGTGGGACGCGGTGCGTCGATGGGCGCGCTCGGGCGGATCTACGGCAACGGCGACCTCGATCTCGCGCTGACGATCCGGACGTTTGCCGTTGCCGAAGGGCGTATTCACCTCTGGGTCGGGGGAGGCGTTGTCTGGGACTCCGATCCGCAGGCGGAGATCGCTGAATCGTGGGTCAAGGCCGACCCGCTTCTGCAGGCAATCGGCGCGCCGCGCGCTCCCGGAGCAGCGAGTGCTGTGCGCCCGCTCGGGCCGCGAACGATGAGTGCACGATGAGCGCTCCGTCGCTCCGCGCCGTGGCGGTCTCGGGCCGTGGTCTCGTCGACCCCGATACGCCCGTACTCACCGCCGACGATGAGGGGTTCACTCGGGGTCGGGCTGCGTTCGAGACGATGCGCGTGTATGGCGGCCGGCCGTTCCGGCTCGAGCAGCATCTGACCCGGCTCGCCGCGTCGGCCGAACGGATCGGCCTCTCTGTGCCCGATCGAGGGGAGGTGAGGAGCCTCGCCGGGATGGCGCTCGAGCACGCAGGCCTCTCCGACGCTGTCCTCCGCCTCTACTGGACACCCGGCTCGCCCGGAGGTGAGCATCGAGCTATTGCTCTTGTCAGCACGATCCCCGAGTGGATCGAGGAGGTTCGGAGCCGGGGTCAGCGGTTGGTCTCACTCGTGCACCAGCGTCGATCTGCCTCGTGGCTCCTTCCGGCGACGAAGTCGACGAGCTACGCAGTGAGCATGGCCGCGGAAGCGGAGGCGAAGTTGCGCGGTGCCGACGACGCCGTGTTCGTCGATGCAGACGCGATTGTCCTCGAGGGGCCGGTCACGAACATCTGGTGGCGTGAGGGCGACACGCTGCTGACGCCCTCTCTCGAGGTCGGGATCCTCGCCGGTGAGACACGAGCGGCGCTACTGGAGCTCGCCGTGGTGGAGGGTCGGCTTGTTGAGCAGGGCGTCTATCCGCTGGATCGGCTTCTCGCTGCCGACGAGGTCTTCACGTCGTCGTCGGTCCGCGAGTTGATGCCCGTCGTCGAGATCGACGGGCACCGGTTCGAGATAGGCCGCGCCGCTGCCGGCCTGCAACAGTCGCTACGTCGCGCTGCGATGAGCTGAGTCGCGGCCGCCGCTCAGGGCGAGATCGTTGTCTGGCAACCCGGCGAGTCATCCGGCTGCGTCTTCGCGTCCCCGGCAAACCGGGCAAACATCGTCCACGTGCCGGCCGTTTGCATGACAAGCCCCGTCGTGTACGCGCCGGAGCCGTTGGTCGACAGCTTCAGAACCGCCTCCGGTCCGTTGGGCGGCGTGACATGGAGCTCGATCGCCGCCCCGGCGAGCGGTGGCGTCAGTGTCCCACCAGTGGCGTACACGCCCGCCTTGCCGTTGTTGGGGCACGCCAGGGTCAGTGTCGACACCTGGAGACCGGGCGGCGGCGGTGGAGGTGTGGGCGGGATCGGGATCGGCGTCCACGGCGGCGGAGGAGGCTCCGGGTTCGGGAACGGCCTCGCGGGAACCTTCCGCAGACGATCGACGATCGCCTGGTCGAGGATCAACCCGGGCGCTCCGGTAGCTCCGCGTTGCGCCTTGCGGAACGCTGCCATTCGCGACGCGAGCTGCGTTCGGAGCCGCTTCGTCTTCGCGCTCTTGTCCTTGGCGAAGATTGGCCGTCCCGCCTTCAGCGCGTCGCGGATGCCGTCCGCGGAGACCCTGGCTGCCTGGATACGCGTGTTCTTCTCCTTCGCTCGCTGCAGGGCGAGAAGCTGCTTGTACGGGAGCGTCGCCAACGCCTGCTGCTCCTTCGCCGTGTCGCCGTCGGCGGCGGCGTTCCGCACCAACTCGGCGAGTGCGATCTCCGACCGCAGAACCGCCGGGAGCAGGGCCCGACGCAGCGCAGCCTCGCAAGGAATGCGTGGGCATTTCAGCGGCTTGGCCGCTGCGCGCTCGGCGGCACGGAGGCCGCCACGGAGCTCACCGAGGTGTCCGTTGACTTCTCGTACTTGGGCGCGTGCGAGATCTGCACGTTGGGCCGCCGTGACCGTCAGGGTCGTAGCCGGAATTCCCGGAAGCGGTGCGAGGAGGAACGGTATGGGGCAGGAGACGTACGCCCGGAACTCCTCGAAGGAATGAATCACGAGGGCGTGCGCTCGCAGGATCTCGACCATCGGTACGCGATTCCCGGCGTAGCAACGAGCCTCGATGTCGGCCAGGGCGGCTGCGACGTTGCCCTCGACCGTGTAATCGTCGGCGGGACTGTCAGCGCACATCGGCGGGGCGCCGTACTCGTGCGCCCAGTACTCGGCCCACCCTTCGTTGAACGCGTAGGCGAGGCTGCCCGAACGGAGACAGGGAGAGTGGCTACGGGCGTACGTGTGAGCGACGACATCGCCGAAGAAGTGGCCGCCGTCGCCGTCATACCCGTGGCGGATCACGTGACCGAACTCGTGGCGCGTGATCGTGTCGTCGCCGCCGCCGCCATATCCGGTCACATACCCGCGAGTCCACCAGATCTCGGTGTGCATCGCCAGAGGGGTTTCGCCTGGAGCATCCGCCTGGATCGAAAGACCGCCGGATGGCGGATTGAAGCCCATGAGGTCACGGAAGTCGCGGTGCGCGAGGTGGAGGCCACGCCAGATCGCGCACTTGTGCGACTGGCCGGGCGTCGTGAAGAGAAGCCCGCCAAGGTTTTGCTCGGGAACGTTGTTCCTGTAGCCGCCCGTATCGACGGACCAGTCGTTGATCCCGCCCCAGTCCTTCAGCCGAACCCCCGCCGAGTCACGCAACGCCATTCGGATAAAACGGGTGTCCTCGCCGTTCGTTGCGCGCAGCGAGAACGTCCCATCCGGATTCGCAAACCGTAGGTCATCGATCCCACCGACCCACTCAACCGGCAAGAAGTCGGGACTCCCGCGTCGCCAGAGCTGGAGCTCGATGCCGCCGAGCGGCATGATCGTCCCGCGGTCATCGCAGAGCCACTGTCCGGTGTAGACCGTCTCCGCCGCCCGTGCCGGTGCCGCAAAGAGAACGAGGCTCAAGGCGGCGATCATGGCAACGAGAACTCGCTTCATGGCTGCAACGTATAGCGGCGTCGCCAGATGGACAACCCCCGAACGGGCGACGCACGCGAGTGATCTCCACGCTCGCCGCGAGCCATTTTTTGCGTCGTTTCAGCCGTTCTGGATCACGAGATGGGCGCAGCCGACCGGCTGATCACGCTCCACGTAGCGCATCTCCGAGGGCATCCACCTCTCCACCCACGTGGCACGCGTGTCCTCACCATCCCGGGCAACTGCCCGGGCAAGCCGCACATCCGCAGGTGCGTCGACCCACACCCGCACACCGTACGCGTTGCGAAGCGTGCTATGGAGCGCACACACGCCCTCGATGATCACGATCCCATTCGGCTCGACTATTCGAGATCCACGTTGCGCGCGAGTTGCCCAGTCGTAAGACGAGAAGCGAGCCGCGACGCCACCAGAAAGCGGCTCGACCACCTCGACTGCGAGGCGGTCAATATCGAAGCCGTCGCCCGTCCAGAACTCATCCGTTGCCACGCGTTGCGCTCCAGGAATCATCCTTGCGAGTGTCGTCTTCCCCGCGCAGCCGTGGCCGCCGATTCCGACCAACACGATCCCGCCTTCCTGTTGAGCAGCTGTGATGAGGGCCAGCACCGGCCGTGCGTCCATCGGCGCACGGTACCCTCAGCTGCATGGAGAAGCTGCGGCTCGGAGGTATGGCTCTCTCGAACGGCGTTCTCGTGCACGGTCCGACGTGCTGGGGTGCCGCTGTGCGTACCCGTGATGGCTTGATTCGAACGGCCACGGGACCCAAGCGACGGTTCGCTGCAAACGTCTCGACACCGTTCCTCAGAGGCCCGCTGCGACTCGCCGTGGCCTTCGCCGTTCTTCCCGACGTAAGGCGGGCGCTCCCCGAGGCGCGATTCCCGTTCGAGCGCCCTCGGGTCGGGGTGACGATAATCGTCGGTGCGACCGCTGCCGGCATGGCACGACGCTCCCGGCTCAGCCTCCCGTTGCGAGAGGGAATCGCTGCGCTCGCGTCCCTGGCGCCCGCCGCTCTCGCGCTCAGGGGTGGAGAGCTCGCGTCGTACCACGGCGCCGAGCACATCTCGATCGGCACGTACGAAACCGGTGAGCCCGCAACGAAGGAGCACGACCGCTGCGGTGGCCACCTCGTCGGCCCGCTGCTCCTGACGACAGCAGCGGCCAGTGGCCTTGCGGCGCGTGCGCCCGCACGAGCTCGTCCGGCCGCACGCGCCGCGGGCGCGATCGGAGCGGTAGGCGCTGCCGTCGAGGTCTTTGCCTGGATGGGGCGGAATCCCGACCATCCGCTCTCACGGGCGCTTGCGCGACCCGGGCACGAACTGCAGACCCGCGTCTCGACGGCAGAGCCGTCGCCAGCCCAGCTCGCCGTCGCCGAGGCGGCACTCGCTGCCTGCCTCGCGGCTGAAGAGTCCGCCGCGTAGCCGACGATCCGAACGTCACGATTCTCGCCGGATCCTGGCCCAAGACATTGCCACCCGAGGCACCCTTGCACCCGGCGGAACGGCCGTTCTTGGCGACTTCTGGGTCGACCCGGCTCTCCCGGACGAGAGGCGGGATGCGTGGTTGCGGCATCCACTGCTGACCGCGATCGAGCTCGGGGTAACCGCGACGCGGTGGGCTCTCGTCGCCGCTTCGCGATAGCTGTTCAGTCTCGCCGACGCCGTGCCGATAGTCCATTCGTGGTCACCTGGCCCCATTCGGTCGATGACATCGGCGGCTTCCTGATCACGTGGCTGCCGATCGTCTTCTTCGCAATCATCATCTGGTTGCTCCTGCGCACGATGTCACTCGTGCCCAAGGTCAAGCCTGCGATGGTCGATCGGGACACGACGGATCCCGTCGGCTGGAGCGACGTCGCGGGAGCCGATGAGGCAAAGGAGGAGCTGAAGGAGGTCGTCGAGTTCCTCCGCGACCGGAAGAAGTTCGAACGACTCGGAGCGCGTGTCCCGAAGGGTGTGCTTCTGTATGGGCCACCCGGTACGGGGAAGACGCTGCTTGCGAAGGCCGCAGCCAACGAGTCTGGTGCGAACTTCTACTCCTCCAGCGCGTCCGCCTTCGTCGAGATGTTCGCCGGGCTCGGGGCCGCCCGCATCAGGAAGCTCTTCGCCGAGGCACGCAAGAATGCCCCCGCGATCATCTTTATCGACGAGCTCGATGCCATCGGCAGCGCTCGCTCGGGAGGCGCCCACAACCGCGAGCACGATCAGACGCTCAACCAGCTCCTCGTCGAGATGGACGGCTTCGGCGGTGCGGACGAAGTCGTGATCATGGGCGCCTCCAACCGCCTTCAGGATCTCGATCCCGCTCTCCTTCGTCCAGGACGATTCGATCGGCAGGTCAACGTCGCCCCGCCCGATCTCATGGGGCGCAACGAGATCCTCCGCGTGCATACCCGCTCGAAGCCGCTTGGCGCGGATGTCGATATCGGCGTGCTTGCCCGGCGGACAGCCGGTCTCACCGGAGCCGATCTCGCAAACATCGCGAACGAAGCAGCGATCTTCGCGGCGCGGAACGACCAGCAGTACATCCGGCAGGTGGACTTCGAGGGCGCCATGGAACGCGTTCTCACGGGACTCCAGAAGCGGCGCGTTGTCACCGAGAAGGAGAAGCGCATCCTCGCGTACCACGAGGCAGGGCATGCGCTCGTTGCCTACCTCATGGGCGACGTGATGCCCGTTCAGAAGGTGACGATCGTCGGACGCGGAGACGCTCTCGGCCTCGCGTACTACCTTCCGGTCGAGGATCGCTATCTCCACACGAAAGAGGAGTTGCTCGACGTGATGAAGGTGGCGCTCGCCGGACGCGCTGCCGAGGAAATCGTCTTCGGCCGAGTCACGAACGGCGCTGCTAGTGACCTCGAGAAGGTGACCCAGATCGCACGGTCGATGGTGTTCGAGTTCGGCATGTCCGACATCGCTCCGTCACGCACGATGCGCGCCGACAACTACGCGCTCTCGGAGGAGACGAAGCGGATGCGCGACAGCGCCCAGGCCCAGCTCACCGACCACGCCTACGAGGAGGCTCTCCGTCTGATCAGCAAGCATCGCGTCTCGCTCGACCGGCTCGCGGGTGGGCTGCTCGAGCGGGAGACAATCGATCGCGAAGAGTTCCTCGCAATCATGGGCGACCTACCTCGCGAGTCCCGCTCCGCCGAGACTGTCGGCACCGTTCGCGCGCTCGAGCTGTAGGGAGCCCGCGATGAAGAGCGTATCGCAGGCTCCCTCCTGCCTTGTTTCTGCATGCTTCGCGTGATCCTGAAGTTGGGAACCTACGGTTCCCCGGGGAACCCTCCCTCTAGCAAGGTGCGAGGGAAGACGGCCTGCTGAGCTACATGGCAGCCGGACGCATCAGCCGGTTGCCCGGGTTGGACATTCCGGTCGCGATGTCGATGCGGTGATGGAGGACATCGACCGCGACCGGTCTACGATGCCCGAGGAGGCCGTCGAAAAAGGACTGGTCGACGCGATCATGCTGCCGCGGCACAGGAACGCCGGGAAGTAGCATCGGCTTCATGCAGCCGCTCGGTGTTCACCATGTAGGTCTTGCCGTCGCCGATCTCGACGAGGCTGTTGAGACCTACACTGCTCTCCTCGGCGGGACGCTCGAACACCGCGAGGTCGTTCTCGACCAGGGTGTCGAGGCCGCATCCGTGCTTTTCGGCGAAACCCGCGTCGAGCTTCTCGCTCCGACGGGAGCGGACACGCCGGTGGGTCGGTTCATCGCCAAACGCGGACCGGGCATGCACCACATCGCCTACGAGGTCGACGATGTCGGTGCTGCACTTGCCGAGCTCACCGCAGCAGGGACGGAGATGATCGATGCCGTTCCTCGCCCCGGGCTCTTTGGGCTACAGATCGCCTTTATCCACCCCGACGCCGTTCACGGCGTTCTCACGGAGGTCGTAGCCGTTGCCCGAGTCACCTGAATCCGTCCGCATCGAAGTCGCCTTCGCCGGTGGCCCGATCATCGCCGCCAACGTCTCCCCCGCGAGCGCCGACGCACTCGAGCACGCACTCGCGTCAGGCTCCCAGGGCACCCACCAGCTCGACACCGACGACGGGCGCACGGCGATCGTGCTCGCCAGGGTCGCCTATCTGAAGCGGTTCGCGCGCGACTCGAGGGTGGGCTTCGGGTTGTAGGGGCTACGGGATCTGCTATTCGAGGAGCCAGCCTTCGCGGTACGAGGCCGGCTCACGTGGCGGGAATCGCGCGTACGCCTCGGCCGGGTCGATCGTGTCCGTCTCAACGCTAGCGTTGTGGCTGCTCGCGGTCTCGTCGACGGTATTGAGGACGAACCAGCCATCGCCTCTGGGGACGAGACCAGTTCGTCGGTCCGAGTGGAGATTCGGGAACCATCACCGGGATCGTGCGACAGCATTCGTCCTCGATCCAGCGTCGATCCGCCCCACTCCTTGTGACGAATCGTCACAAGGGTCTGGTGCGATCCGCCCCTCCCATCGGGCTCGTCGCCTATCCCGGGTACCCTTCGCCGCCGTGGCGCTCGAGGTCGGCATCGTAGGACTCCCCAACGCGGGCAAGACGACGCTGTTCAACGCGCTCACGAAGGCGGGCGCCGAGATCACGGCCTACGCGTCCCAGACGGACAAGTCGAATGTCGGCATGGCGGCGATCGCGGACGACCGGCTGGGGCGTCTCGCCGATCTCGTTGGTGCCAAGAAGGTGACACCGGCCGCGGTGCGAGTGCAGGACGTTCCCGGAACAGGCCCGGCTCTGCTCGGCGGGCTTCGTCAGGTCGACGCGCTCCTCGCGGTCGCGGACGGGTTTTCCGGTACCGGCGACCCGGAGAGCGATATCGAGACGCTTAGGCTCGAGCTGCTCGTCGCCGACACGGATCACGTCGCCAAGAGGCTCGAACGCGTCGACAAGATGGCAAAGTCCGGTGATGGCGCCGTACGCAAGGAGGCAGAGATTCTCCGCGAGGTTCTCGCGCATCTCGAGGCGGGCGAGCCGCTCACGGAATGGATCGGCGAGCTCCCCGACGAGCTCGACCCGCTGACGACCAAGCCGCTGATCGCGATCGTCAACGGACCAGGAGGGATCGACTGCAAGCTGGAGGCGGAGCTGGCGGAGATGTCCGACGACGACGCGACCGCGTTCCGCGAAGGCGCATCGGCGCTCGACGAGATCGTCGGGCGACTCAAGGATGCCCTTGGTCTGATCGCGTTCTTCACGGCGGGAGAGAAGGAGACACGTGCCTGGACGCTGCGCGACGGGCAGACGGCCCTCGAAGCCGGGGGCACGATTCACTCCGACATCGCGCGCGGCTTCATCCGCTGCGAGGTGATTCGCTGGAACGATCTGCTCGACGCCGGCTCGCATGCCGAGGCATCGAAGCGCGGCACGCAGCGGCTCGAGGGTAAGACGTACGTCGTGCAGGACGGCGACGTGCTCAACATTCGCTTCAACGTCTGAGCGCTCCCCCGGGGTTCACATGGGTGTGCTGGGCCCTGCCTCGCCGGTCCGCCGCCCCAGCCTGGTGCCGCGCTCAGTCCTCGCCGACAGGCCGTGTAGCGGCCATCGCATCGAGTTGATTCGCGTGATAGAGCACTGCGGCCTCCGCAGTGCGAGCTGCCTGTCGATCATGGTGTGTGGCGATCGCGTGGAGAAGCTCGGCTGAGGCGTCCACGTCGAGGCCTGTCGCTCTCTCCTCGATCAGGCGCAGTCCCAGATGGACATGGCCCAGAAGCCGTCCCGCCTCGGTCTGGCGGAACGCGGGGCCGCGCCCGAGCTCGACCGTGCGCCCGACGTCGTGGAGCAACGCAGCGGCGAGCAGGAGATCGTTGCGCAGGCGTGGATGGAGCTGTGCGGTCTCGCGACAGAGAGTGGCGACACCGACCGTGTGCTCGAGGAGGCCACCTGCGTAGCCGTGGTGCCCGTCTGCGCCGGCCGCGGGCAGAGCCCGATATGACGCGCGCACCCCTTCGTCGGCAAAGATGCCCGAGACGACGCCGGCAAGTCCCGGATGCACGATCTCGCCGACGAGGAAGTCGAGGAAGCCGTCGATCTCGTCCGGATCGCGTCGCATCGTGGGTGTCAGCTCCGTGGGATCCGCTTCGGGTGCACCCTCGACCGCGCGCACCTGGAGCTGGAGCTTGCCGCCGAATCGCTCCACGCGCCCGAGGACGCGGACGGCATCGCCCTCGGCGAACCGCCCGTCGAGCAGCTCGACGTCGTCCCAGACCCGAGCCTCGATGCGCCCGCTCGCATCGACGAGCTCGAGAGCCAGATACGGGGCGCCGTTCTTCGTTCGCCGCCGCTCCTTCCGCCCGACGGCGTACACGCCCTCGACAGTGCGATCCTCCGTGAGCTCGGCGATGCTGGTCACGCCTGCAGTCTAAGCTCGCCCGGAGGTACGCTCGGGCCATGGCTGATGTGGCCCCGTTTCGCGCGATTCGTTACGCGCATCCGACAGAGGCAGTCACTGCTCCTCCGTACGACGTCCTCACGCCGGAGGTGCGCGACGCCTATCGGGCGAGCGATCCGCACAACGTCGTCCATCTCACGCTCAACGACTCCGAGGACGAAGCGGGACGCCTGTTTCGGGCGTGGCTCGACGAAGGCGTGCTCGTCCGGGACGACGAGCCCGCAGCGTGGGCGCTGAGCCAGGACTACGTCGGCCCCGACGGCATCGAGCGCCGTCGCGACGGCCTCGTTGCCTCACTGAGGGTCGAGCCGTACGAGACGCGTGCCGTCCTGCCCCATGAGCGCACGCACGCCGGGCCGAAGGAGAGCCGTCTTCGCCTGCTTCGTGCGGCGCGGGCACAGCTCGAGCCGATCTTTCTTCTCTACGACGGAGAGCCCGCCGTTTCAGTGCCCGAGCGCGCGCCCGATCTCGTCACGGAGGGCACCCGTCTCTGGCGCATCCCCGGCGAGGGTCTCACCGAGGCGTTCGTCGATCGCCAACTCCTCATCGCCGACGGCCACCATCGCTATGAGACAGCCGTCGCCTACGCGGCCGAGCAGGGGACGCCGGAGAGCGCACGCATGATGGTCGTGCTCGTCTCGACCACCGACCCGGGGCTCGAGATCTTCCCCACCCACCGCCTCTTCAGCGGTCACGACGAGGCTCTGCCACCGATCAGCCTCGGCGATTCGGCATCTCCGGCTGCTGCGATCGAGCGCCTTTCACGTCTCTCGTACGACGAGGCGCACGCGGTCGGGTATCGGCGAGGAGTCACGTTCCCCGTGGTCGGCCACGCGGGTGAGCTCGACGTCGAGCTCGTCGACCGCCTCGTCGGCCACGAGGGCCTCGGCTACGCCGCCGATCTCGACGAGGCGGTGGCGCAAGTCGACGCGGGCGCGTTCGACGGAGCGTTCCTGCTTCGGGCGACGCGCATCGAGGACGTCTTCGAGCGCGCGCGACGCGGGGAGGTGATGCCGCAGAAGACGACGTTTTTCTTCCCCAAGCTCACGAGCGGACTCCTCTTCCATCCCGTATGAGCTCCGCCTGGCTCAACCTCTGTCGCGACTGCGTCGCCGACATCGAGCTCGTGCTCGCAGAGCTTCCGACGCGCACCGAGCGCGAGCCGGTGCTTCGGCAGGGCGAGGGAGGCGATGAGACCACCGCTATCGATGCTGCCGCCGAGGACGCCGTTGTAGCGAGGCTCGAGGCGCTCAACGGCGACTTCGTCCTCGTCTCGGAGGAGCTCGGCGAGCGCGTCTTCGGCGCAGGGGGGCCAACTCGGGTCATCGTCGACCCGATCGACGGGTCCGTGAACGCAAAGCGTGGGATCCCGTTCTTCTCCCTCTCGCTCGCGGTTGCCGAAGGCCCGACGATGAAGGACGTGACGTTCGGCTACGTCTACGACTTCGGCTCCCGAGAGGAGTGGATGGCGGACCGCGGCCGTGGTGCCAGCCTGAACGGTCGCCCTCTGCAGGCCCCACCGCCGAAGGATCCGATCGAGATCCTCTCCTTCGAGGCCACGACAACGGCCTACATCGCCGACAGGGCCTCCTCCCTGCTCGGCGTCGCCGAGCGCCTGCGGGTGATGGGCTCCCTGGCCCTTTCCCTGTGCCACCTCGCCGCCGGGCGCGTCGACGCAGTGTGCTCGCTGAAGCCCGCCCGCTCGATCGACATCGCCGCGGCACAACTGCTCGTGCGCGAGCGGGGCTACGCGATCGAGCTGTTCGAGGATCCGCCTTTCGCGGCCGCACCACTCGATCTCGAAGGACGCTCGCGGCTCGTTGCGGCAGCGACCCCGGCGCTTTGTGCGGATCTCGCCAACGCGCTCACGTAGCGCGAGAGAGCGGCTTGCGCCGCCCCCTCGGGCCCCGGGAAGTGGCGACCTTTCGGTCGCGTTGTCGTGCTCTCAGACCGTTGCAGGCTTGTCGTGCTTACCGAGAACGGTGAGCGCGAGGATGATGAAGCCGATCCCGCTCAGCAGTAGTGCGATGCCCACGATCAGCCCGAACAACGCGATCTGCTCGGCCATGTACGAGACGTTGAGAGCGGTTGCAAGAGCGGTCGCCGTGATCCACGTGTTCCGGGTTCCGTTCGAGACGGGCTTGCCGGTGTCGTCCTTGAGAGCCTCCGCGTCATCGCTCGTGCCCTTCGGGTCGGAAGGGTCGCTGGCGAGGACAAACCGACCCATCTGAGCGTACGTCAGGCCGCCTGTCGACTCGAGCGCGTGAATCCGAAGGTACTGGGCGAAGCAGCGCGCGTCGCTGCCACTCTCGATCGGCTGCTCGGCGACGTCACACGAGGGAACGGTCACATCCGTGAGCCCTGCTGCCTTGGCCGCCGCCGCGATGTCAGTCGGGTTCATGTCCGGAGACCCGGTAATCTGCTCTGCCTTGATCTCCGTGCTCACGGTGTTGCGAGCGTTGATACTCATCACGAGCGCGCCGATGCCGAACGCGATCATCAGAACTCCGGCGATGATTCCGCCGATCTCGAGAACTCTACGACTGTTCATGGCTCCTGCCTCCCAGTTGATTTCGTGCTCCACCCCGAGTGGGGTAGAGCATTGAGTGACTCTCCCTCCACGTACCCGCCGGTTCATCGGGGCAAACACGGTGCAGGGAGTGGGAATCCACTGCAACTTGCGCGGGCAACTACGTACCACGGCTACGCTGGCGCAATGGAGAGTCCCCTCCGCGACGCGATCCTCACAGCGCTCGAGCAGGTGATTGATCCCGAGCTCCACAAGCCCGTCACCGAGCTCGAGATGGTTCGCGATGTCGTGATTCAGGACGATGGCGGCGTCGAGGTGACGATAGCCCTGACCGTCGCCGGCTGCCCGATGCGCGCGTCGTTCGACGACCAGGTTCAGCGGTTCGTGGGTGCCGTCGAGGGCGTCAACTCCGTCCAGCTTCACTTCGATGTGATGAGCGCTGACGAGAAAGCCGCGCTGTCAACGCGACTTCGCGGTGGACGGCCGGAGAAGACGATCTCGCTCGATCCGATCACCCGTGTCCTCGCTGTTGCGTCGGGTAAGGGTGGCGTCGGCAAGTCGACGCTGGCCGCGAACCTTGCAGCGGCGCTCGCCGCCACGGGGCAGCGCGTCGGCGTGCTCGACGCCGACGTCTACGGCCACTCGATCCCGCACATGCTCGGTGTGCAGCAGCGGCCGATCGTCGTCGACACGATGATCGTGCCTCCCGTGCGGGGTGCTCTGAAGTTGATGTCGATCGGCTTCTTCCTCGACGACAACGCTCCCGTGATGTGGCGCGGCCCGATGCTGCACCGGGCGCTCGAGCAGTTCCTCTCCGATGTCTACTGGGGTGAGCTCGACACGCTCGTTGTCGACATGCCTCCCGGAACCGGCGACGTCGCGATCTCGCTCGGCCAGCTGCTCCCCCGCGCCGAGGTGCTGATCGTGACGACACCGCAGCCTGCGGCGCAGCAGGTTGCCGTGCGAGCGGCGGGAATGGCCGAGAAGGTCGGTATGCGCATCATCGGTGTTGCCGAGAACATGTCGTATCTCGTCGGCACGGGCCAGGAGATCTTCGGTTCCGGTGGCGGCCAGCGTCTCGCAGACGAAATCGGCGTACCTCTGCTCGGTAGCGTCCCTCTCGATCCGGCCCTGCGCGAGGCCGCTGATGCGGGAACGCCGGTGCTCGAAGCGGCGCCGGACTCCGAGGCGACGGCGGCGATCGTCGAGCTCGCGGCGCGCATCCAGAAGACGCGCCGGGGGACGATCCGCAAGGCGCTCACGGTTCTCTAGAAACAGAGAGGGCGCCCGTAGGCGCCCTCTCGATCGAACCGCTGGCGTAGGGACAGGACATGCCCCGCCCACCAGTCGTTACGAGTCCTTCTCCAGCTTACGGAGCGTCCACTGTGCGGGGTTGCCGATCGCCTCGCACTTCATCTCGACGTCCTTCGTGCCGACGGGGAAGCCATCCGGGATCGCGTAGGCAGCGTCGACGTTGCAGGTCTTCGAGCCGTCTTTGCCCTCGACGGTGATCGTCGCGGGAGCAGTTTCGATAGCCGCGATCTCACCCTTGACCTCGACCCGAAGCGCCTTCTCGGACTTCTCCGACTTCTCGGACTTCTCGTGCTTCTCGCCCTTGCACACCGGGCCGGCGACGACGGCGAGCACATTGGCGCTGCTGCCCGTTCCGATCTTTCCGTCGGTGAAGTTCGTGGTGCCACCGGCGAACGTCGCGCTGAGGTTGCCGAGCACCCTGGCATGGTTCCCGTGCGACTTGCCGGTGAGGAACCCGACGAGTTGACCGCCCTTGATCGTTCCGGAGAACGTGCCTTTGACGCGACTGTCGTCGTCCTTGATCTTGAACGAGCCGCTGACGTAGCCGAGGGCGTCGGTCGTGTTGTATGTCGTGCGCGCGTGGATCTTGAGTGAGCCGTCGAGTACGACGTTCGTCGAGACAACGGTGCCCGTGTAGTGCCCGTCCGTGATCTCCCACTTCCTGTCGCCGGCGGTGCACGACCGCGTCTTTGACTTCTCGAGCGTGGCGTTCTCAAACGTGGCTGTGGCCTCCGTGACTCCGCTGACCGTCGGAACGACGGCGAAGGCGACTGCTGCAGTGGCGAGCGCGGCGGCAGAGCCGAGCACGATGGTGAGGGTGCGGCGCATCTCGTGAATCCTCCCGTCGATGTCGTGTTCTGACCGTATCCTTACGAGGTTCAGCCGCTTCAGGGGCCTCCGGCAGTAAGCGTTTTGTGAACGTTCCCACCACGTGGGGGATACGCTCACTCGCATGAGCGATGCCCCCACTACCCCGACGGAGGCACAAGAGCGACTCGGGATGCTGGGACTGGACGGCGCCGCGGTCGACGTGCTCTTCGCGCATTTCGACGATGCCGAACGGCGCGGCAAGCGGGGCCATGGCTATTCCCGCATCGCCTGGCTCGAGGAGCAGCCGTTCGACCGGGAAGGCCGTCCCGCGAAGACGGATGCCCTTCCGGGGCTCGACCGCTGGGACGGTGGGGGAGCCCTCGGGTATCTGACGCTCCAGGCGATCTGCGACGACCTCATCGCCTCACCTCCGGCGTCGGTCAAGCTTGCGGTTGCAACTCGCTGCTTCCCGACCGGCGCGCTCGGGTACTGGGTGAGGATGCTGGCGGAGAGGGCCGGTCTGATCGCTCTCCTCACGGCCACCTCTCCTCCGCGACTCGCCCATCCTGATGGGTCTTCTCCGCTCACCGGCACGAACCCCCTCGCGATTGCCATCCCCTCGAGCGCGGGGCCTCCGATCGTCATCGATGTGTCCATGGGGGCGGTGACTCACGGTGACGTGCTCGCGGGGCTCGCCTCACCCGAGGACCTCGTGCCGTTCGGTGGTGCGAGCGCTCACAAGGCGTTCGCCCTCGCCGTCGGCCTCGAGCTTCTCGTCGGAGCTCTCGCCGGTCCGGAGCATGGCGCGGTTCTCCTCGTGGCGCGGCCCGAGTTCGATCCGGTACCCGGCTTCCGCGATCTGACAGCGGGACTCCGGCTCCCCGGGGATGCTTAGAGGCTCTAATAGTCTAGACCGGAGCGTCGGGAAAGCGATCGTCTTCCCGAATCGCAGCGAGGTCCGGGTCGCCGTGCGCGTTCTTCCGGAAACGCGGATCGAGCTCCACGGCCTCCACGAGGTGCTTCAACGCCGCCTCCGGCTGCCCACCACGGCACTCGGCGCACGCGAGGTTGTAGAGCACGTTTGCGTTTCCCGGATCCTCGGCCAGCTGCGTCGAGAGCACGTCGATCGCGCGATCCCATTCGCCTGTCGTCCAGAATCGGAGCGCCTCGGCGGAGCGCTCCCAGGGTGAGATGGTAAAGGCGCTCCCTGGTCGCCCGCCGATGACGAGGATCGTCGTTGCCGCCTCATCCGCGACGGCGCTTCGCCGGGCTCCGGGATCCCTGAGGTAGACGAGCGACCCGGCCGGTGCAGCGATTCGCTCACCGTCGATCGTGAAGGTGGCGCGTCCGCCGAGCACGAGGTACAGCTCCTCGTGTCCGCCGGCTCCTTCTCCCAGCTCGTCATGCTCCCCGATGATCTCCTGACCGGCCTCGGTCGCGCGCCACGCGTTGATTCCAAACGACTCGATGCCGAGCATCGTCCGGATCATGTGCCAGCGCGGCCGACCCTCGTCCGCATAGCCATCGACCTCGTCGAGTCGGAGAACGCGAAAGCGCTCCGGCTCCGGGGTTTGTGGGCTGACGGACATCTACCCGTACGTGTGATCGGCGAGGTCGACGGTCAGCAACTCCTCATCCGTGACGAGCACGCACGAGACCTCGGGCCGAGCGAGAGCGACCGCAACCTCGTCTACCGAGCTCGCACGGACGACCACGGGGGTTCCGGCTGCGTGAGCTGCCTGCAGTGCCGCTGCGTCGGCGACCCCTTCAAGCTCTACCGCACCGGACAGGTCGATCGTCCCTGCCAACACGATCGCAGGGACCTTGCGGCCCGTCGATCCGAACCACCGCTCCCGCACTGTCACAGGAGGACCGTTTCTCCCTGGACGGGGGCAACGAGCTCGATCCCCTCCGGCAGGAGGTCGCGCATCGCCTCCGGCGTTCCGGTCAGTAGCGCGAACGTGCCGTAGTGACTCGGGATCACACGTTTCGCTCCGACGAGTTCCGCGGCAACGGCTGCTTCACGAGGGCCCATGGTGAAATGGTCTCCGATCGGCAGCACGGCGACGTCCGGGGTGTAGATCCGTCGGATCAGCGCCATATCGCCGAAGGCGTTCGTGTCGCCCGCGAAGTAGAGCGTGGGAGCATCCGGTGTCTCGATCACGAATCCGCACGACTCCCCGGTGTAGGTTCCCTCGTACGACGAGGAGTGGTTGGCGTGCGTGAGCGTGACGCGTGAGCCGAGAAGGCCGACTCCGCCACCCTTGTTGAGCTGCTGCGTCATGTCGTCCCCGATCTCGGCCCCGAGGAGCCCACGCAGCTCGACCTGGGCGATCACCGGGCAGGCGAAGGCGCGCGCCAGAGCGACCGCGTCACCGACATGATCGAAGTGGCCGTGTGTGACGAGAATCGCGTCGACCCGCTCCGGCTCGAGCTCCGATGCAGGGCAAGACGGGTTGCCCGTCAGGAACGGGTCGACGTAGACCCTGTCTCCGGATGGCAGGTCGAAGCGGAAGGCTGCGTGCCCGAGCCAGGTGAGCGAGATCACCTGGCAAGCGTAGCTCGGCGGAGCACCGACCTGACGTACGGCGAAAGTTGCGCCGTGTCTGTGTCGGTTTTGCCCCCAACGGGGAGCGATCGCTCAGAACGGCAGCGAGAGGACGGCCTTGCCGGCCAAGTCGATCAACGGCTCCACGAAGAAGAAGGAGCCGATCGTGACGGCGATCGCCGCACTGATTGCGATCTCGAGGCCGAGGTCGGCAGGCGGCGAGCCTCCGGCGACGACGAGGTCGGCGCGGGCCGATGATGGGCGCATGTACATGGCGCGCACGACTGCGAGGTAGTAGTAGACGCTAACGGCCGTGGCGATGACGCCGATCACGATCAGCCACCACCATCCCGCCTCGTACGCCGCACTGAAGACGTAGAACTTGCCGACCATCCCGCCGGTGAGCGGGAAGCCTGCGAAGCCGAGCATGAACACCCACATCGCCGCACCGTAGAAGGGCCGCTCCCACCCCCAGCCCTCGAGCGTGGCAAGCGTGACCTCGCGGCCGAGCTC
>JANOFZ010000047.1:0-4944 GCA_031413935.1 Thermoleophilia bacterium
GGGCCAACGAGCCAGGCGCCGATCGCGATCAGGATTCCCACGGACAGAGCCACCCAACCAGCGGCTGCGAGCGAGTCCGTGATGATGTTCCAGGCGTCACTCGCGGCGGGGCGAACCGTATCGCTCACGACGAGGTTGTCGACGAAGTACTTCCCCGCGGCCCAGCGGCTGAGGAGAACGAGCACCCCGACCACTGCGAACCCGATCCCGAGCGAGCGCACCTCCTGACGGCGCCGGCCCCGGGCGAGCCAGATGGCACCAGCCCAGCAGGCGATCGCGAGGATCCAGATGTAGTTCGCGACCTGCTCGAGCCAATGCGTCACGGTCTGGGCAGTGTTCAGGTCCTCGGACTTGACGATGGTTATCTGAGCGGAGCCCTGGGGAAACTTGGCCGCGTAGCCCTCGATGAACCCGAAACGGTCGCCGAGCCTGAGCACCAGCGGACGCAGGTCGAGAACGACATTGCCGTTCGAGGTCTCCAACGCCCGGGTGTCGCCGCGGAGCACCTTCACGAACTGGGCCTGGGCCGCCGAGGAGATCGTTACGAACGCGTCCTGAGCCCGCGGCCTCGTGACCAGCTCCTGCGCGGCCCTGTCGACGAGCTGTCCCGAGATGCCGGCGAGCGGGCCGGCGAGCGCCTGCAGGTTTTCCGGCAGCCTGCCCTCGAGCTCGGCCGAGAGGTCGACGTTGGTGTTGAATGCGTCGACGAGCTCCAGGGCCACCTGCTGCTGGATCGCGGGGCTCGCAATCAACTCCTGCGATGTCTTCTTGAACTGATCCTCGTCGAGCGCCTCACGCTTCACATAGGTCGAGAGAATGCTGATTACGGTGAGCAGGACGCCAACGACCAGCAGTGCGCGCGCGCCGATGATCCGGCCTCGCGACGATGACTTCACTTCAGGGCTGGTGGTCACGGGACTCCTCCTCGGTGGCGAGCGTACTGGCGGAAAAACGAGCTTAACCGACCTCAGGCAGCCGCGATGGGTGGATCTCCCGGAGGCCGGAGCGCCTCCATCCTCGCCCGCCGCTCGGTCGTGAGCTCGATCACGACGATCTGGATCGAGGCGATGATCGGGACGGCGATAATCGCACCGATGACACCCATCAAGGCCCCGAAGATCATCACGCTCACGATCACGAAGAAGCCCGAGACATTCGCCGCCTTGCCCAGGATCGTCGGCTGCAGGACGTAGTTCTCGAACTGCTGGTAGACGAGCACGATCGCGAGCATGATCAGGGCCGGCGTCAGCCCCTGCGTGAGCGTCGCGAGAACGAGAATGGCGCCCGCGACGGTGGCACCGACCATCGGGATGAGGTCGAGAAGGCCGGCGATCACGCCCATCACGACCGGGAACGGCGTGCCAAGGATCCAGGCTGAGACGCCGTAGATCGTGCCGCAGATGATCGAGATCGCAATGTTGCCGAGCATCGTGCGGGACACCGCCGTGATGATCCGCTCCGACATCCGGCTCCAGCGATCCGAACCGCGCGGGTCGAGCAGCGTGTCGACGGCGCCGATCAGGCGAGGAAGGTCCATCATCAGAAACAACGTCAGAAAGATCGCCGTGACAAGCGCAAGGATGAAGCCGAAACCTGACACGACGATGCCGATCAGGCCGCCCGCTACGTTGGCGACGCTCTGGGTGATCTCCTTCGCGTTCGCCTGGGCGCTCTCGGGAACCGTGCTGTTGCTGTCGACCCAGGAACCAATCGAGGAGTTTTCGCTGATGTCGTCCACGATCTGCGGCAGCTGATCCACGAAGTCCCGGAACGTGCCGACAAGCGGCGAGAGCAGGAGCAGGACGAAGACGACGGACAGGCCGATGAGACCGAGGATGAGGGTCGTCGCGCACGCGCCGCGACCCATCGGGAGCTTCCGCTGCATCCCCCGCACCACCGGCTCGAAGACGAGCGCCAAGAAGAGCGACAGGAAGAGGGTCATGACGACTTCGGAGATGTAGACGAACGCCCACGCGAGCGCGACGAGGAACGCGGCGAGCAGCATCGTGCGCACCGTGACGTTGATGTTCACCGCGCGCGAGCCTGACGCAGGAGATCCCGAGACGTCTGGCGTGGCCTCTGACACGCAAGTGAACCTACTCGTCCCGTCGGACGATCTCGCCCGCTTGGGAACGTAGGATCCCTGGGTGACCGATCCGAGCCGCGCTGCGATTCAGTACGTCGGGCACGGCACCGTCCTCATCGACCTGGGCGGTGTCCGCCTCCTCACTGACCCGCTGCTGCGGAACCGCGTCGCCCACCTCCGTCGGGCGGCCAAGGTCGACCCCGGCGCGCTGCGAGGGGTCGATGCGGTTCTGATCTCGCACCTCCACTACGACCACCTCGACCTGCCCTCACTGGAGAAGCTCGGGCGCGAGATGCCCGTCGTCGCTCCCCGGGGAGCTGGCGCGTTGATTCGACGCAAGGCGGGGGTCAAGAACGTTCTGGAGCTGGCGGCAGGCGAGGAGATCACGATCGGGGCCGTACGAGTACGCGCAACGAGGGCAGACCACGACACGGGCCGGCTGCCGCTCGGAACGCAGGCGGATCCGCTCGGATACGTGATCGAGGGAGACGGCCGCTCGGTCTACTTCGCGGGCGACACCGACCTGTTCGACGAGATGGCCGCGATCGCACCCGTGGACGTCGCCCTCCTGCCGATCTGGGGCTGGGGGCCGACAATGGGCCCGGGGCACATGGATCCGACGCGTGCGGCCCAGGCGGCAGCGCTCCTGCGCGCCCGCACTGCGATCCCGATTCACTGGGGTACCTACTACCCGATCCATCTCGGCATGCAGGGGCCGCCCGATTTCCTCGAGACACCTCCGTCGCTGTTCGAGCAGGCGGTAGAAGAATGTGCGCCCGAGACGAGCGTCCGCGTGCTCGCGCCGGGGGAACAGACGGCTATCTGATCTGGTGCGTCGTCCGGGGAATACGGTGCCCCCGGACGGCGCACTATCGCGGCGGCCGCGCCAGAAACGCCTGCACGCCCGTGTGCACGGAGCGGTGGATGTGATCGGCGCCGATGAGATCGGCGAGACCAGAGCGGGCGAGAGCGTCGTTGAGCGATGCCGTCGTGCGGGCGAGCTCGAACGTCACCCCCCGCGCGGCGAGAACCTCGACCAACTCCTGGAGCATTGCCACGGCCGTCGAGTCGAGGTGGCTGATGGGCGACGCGTCGACGAGGACAGTGCGCGTCGGAGGATCTGACGCGGCCACGAGGCTCAACGTCTCGTCGCGGAAGAACGACGCGTTCGCAAAGAACAGCTCATTCGAGAACCGGAAGAGCACGAGACCCGGAATCGTCTCGTACTCGGGATGACGGTCGATGCTGCGGAATCGGAAGTCCTCGTCCGCGCTGGTCTCACCACTGACGCGACCGAGCACCGCGATTCGAGGCCGGTAGACCCGGCGCACGAGCGCAAGCAACGACGCGAGCACCGCCGTGACGATGCCGGGCAGGACGCCGAGCACACAGACACCAACGAAACTGACGATCGCAAGCTGCGCGTCTCCCGGGTCGATCCGCCACAGCTCCCGAAAGCCGCCCCAGTCGACGAGCCCGATCACCGCGGCGCTGATGATCGCCGCGAGCGTCGCCTGCGGGAGGCCGTCGAAGAGCGGCGTCAGAAACAGCAGCGTGACGATAACGAGGGCTGCGACACCGAGCCCGGACACACGGGAGACCGCACCGGCTGCGGCTCCGACTGCGCTTCGTGAGAGGCTCGCGTCTGCGGGGAATCCCTGGACGAATCCGGCGCCGACGTTTGCCGCGCCGAGGGCGATCAGTTCCTGGTTCGGGTCGATCTCGTAGTGTCCCTTCGCGGCGAGAGAACGTGCTGCTCCGATCGACTCGGCGAGAGCAACGAGCGCGAGCGCGAGGGCTCCCCCGCTCAGAGCGCCGATCTCGCCGAGACCGATTCCCGGTAGCGCGAAGCTCGGCAATCCTGCAGGAACGTCCGCGATCACGGCAATGCCGTGCGCCGCGAAGTCGGAGGCGCGACTGCAGACGATCGCGATCACGGTCACGATCAGCGCCCACGGAACGAGCGGAGCGACCCTGCGGCCGACGAGCAGCACAACGAGCGAGACCGCTCCGACGAGAGTCGTCTCCCAGCTGATGGTGGCGAGCTCCCCGATCTCGCGCCAGACCATCTCGGGGACGTTGCCGCTCTCGACCGAGATGCCGAGGAGCTTCGGAATCTGCGTGACGATGATGAGCACTCCTATCCCGCTGATGAAGCCGACGAGTACCGGCCGGGCGAGAAACTCGGCGACGAAGCCGAGGCGCAGGGCACCGGCCACGATCAGTACGACCCCGGTCAGAATCGCGAGGGCCGCAAGCAGTGAGGCATACGACTTGCCCGGATACGAGGCGACGAGCGGGACAAGGACGGCCGCCGCGGTGATCGCCATCGTGGAGCTAGGCCCGACGTCGAGCTCCCGACAGGTACCGAAGATCGCATACAGCACCCCCGCTGCAAGCGCGGTCGCGAGCCCGGCCTCCGGTGGCGCTCCTGCAAGAGCCGCGTAGGCAACGGCCTGGGGGACGAGGACGGCCCAGACTGCGAGCGCCGCGAGCAGGTCGCGCCCGAGGAACGAGCGCCTGTACGCCGGGAGCCAGTGAACGATCGGAACGAATCGAGCGAGCCCACTAGACATGCGTGATGGTCTTTCTCCCTGGAATGGCCGAATATGGCATTGTTTGATGCGTCACCCGTACCTAGCGCCCCCCCCCGCATGAAGCGGAGCCGGCGTTCCCCCAGCAAGGAGTTCTCATTGTCAGTGCTAGCAGACAGCTCAAGTAGCTACCCGTTCTTCAGCGCCCTCTGGCTGATGATCCTGTTCTTTGCGTTCATCATCTGGATCTGGCTCCTGATTTCGATCTTTGCGGACATCTTCCGCCGCCGCGACATCGGTGGTGGGATGAAGGCGATCTGGATC
>JANOFZ010000048.1:0-4881 GCA_031413935.1 Thermoleophilia bacterium
GAGTATGAAGCTCCTCGGCGACTGGAACTGGTACCTGCCCTCATGGCTGAGCTGGGTACCGGAAGTGCAGGTTGAAGGACGCGCCTCGATCGCACCGGAGACACCCGAACCCGCTGGAGCAACGATATGACGCGCCCGACAGAGAGCGGCTCGTCGTCCACCCCGTACGCGAAAGGATCCATGAGTTCGCTATCGGACACCACTGCACCGCATGGCACGTTGGAAGCGCTCAACCGCCCGCCGATCTGGGCTTGGCCCCTCGCTGTCCTCGTCGGCTTCCCGATCGGCGGGCTGATCGCGAACGTCGTTGTCGGCCCGATCGATTCCATCGCCGCAGCATTGGCCGGCGGCCTCATCGCGGGCGCCGTGGTCGGAGCCGCACAGTGGCACGCACTGCGGCAACTCGTTCCCTGGATCTGGATCGTTGCAACTTCCATCGGAATGGCCGTCGGCCTCGCCCTCGGTGCGGCACTCGTCGACTATGGCGTAAGCCGAGCAGACCTCGTCCTCATGGGCGCCGTGACAGGTCTTGGCGTCGGAGCGTTTCAGGCGCTAGTCCTCGCACGTCAAGGCATCCGCGGTTCGGCCTGGTGGGCAGTCGCTACCCCGCTCGCCTGGGCACTTGCCTGGTTCGTAGCCTCGTACGTACTGTCGAGCAACGTGGATGAGCAGTTCACGAACTTCGGGGCTAGCGGCGCGCTGCTGTACGGGCTTCTGACGAGCCTTGTCCTCGCGCTGCTGCTCCGTCGCACCGAGTCGCAGGGGCACAAGACATGAGCATGGTCACGGCCCGCTCACGCCGGTTGACTCCGTCCAGATGGCAACCGGCCAGCGGCCGACGGTGCGTAGAGGCCGCGGGCGATGCGTTCGAAGCGTGGCCGCGCGCCTCTCGAGTTATCGGAGAGGCAGGTCTTGACAGTCGACCAAGAAACGGAGCGCCCGAGTTCGTCTTCGCAGGCGCGGTGGATGTCTTTCGCCCGCATCGGGGTGGTTGCATCGGAGATTATCTTGTATACAGCAGAGGCGACAGAAGACGTCCGAGGCGCATGTCGCGAGCGTGGGAGCGTCCGACTCCGCCGTCGTAGGGGTCCGGCCTTTTGTTCTGTCAGCGATTCGAGCTCAAGGGGTACTTGAGGGTTCGAGAGTGCTCCGTTTAGTTCCATCCGAAACCCGCCCTGCGAGGCGGGTTTCGCGTTTCTCTAGGGTGAGAGCATGTCCGCCGACACTGCTCTCCGCGCGAACGTGCGCCTTCTCGGCGACCTTCTCGGACGCGTGCTCGTCGAGCAGGAAGGACAGGAGATGCTCGACGACGAGGAACGCATCCGCGCTCTCGCCCGTGATGCCCGCACCGGCGGCTCGCGCGACCAGCTCGGGGAAGCGGTCGCAGGGCTCGATCACGAGCGCCAGGCCGCCGTGCTGCGTGCGTTCGCGCTCTTCTTCCAGCTCGTCAACATCGCCGAGCAGCACCACCGCATCCGGCGCCGTCGCGAGTACGAGGCCGAGGGACGCATCCCTCGGGAATCCCTGGCGGAGGCGTTCGCCCAGCTCGACAGCGGCGGCGTCGAGAACATTGCGCTGCAGGAAGCCGGCGCACGCCTTCGCGTCGAGCTCGTGCTCACGGCGCATCCGACCGAGGCGACGCGCCGCACGGTTCTCGAGGCACACCGTCGCGTAGCCGCGCACCTTGCGCGCCTGGATGACGACGGTACGCCCGCTTCGGAGCGACAGCGTGTCGAGGACGCTCTCGCCGAGGAGATCACGCTGCTCTGGCAGACCGACGAGATCCGCTCCAAGCGCCCACGGGTCGTGGATGAGATCCGCCAGGGTCTCTGGTTCTTCGAGCAGAGCTTCTGGAACGCGATTCCCGACCTCGAGCGTGCCCTCGGCGAACGGCTGGACGGTGCGGGTGGGGCACTCCGCTTCGGAAGCTGGATCGGCGGAGACCTCGATGGCAACCCCCACGTCGGCCCGGAGACGATCGAGGACGCGCTCGAGCGCGCACGCGTGCTTGCCCGCGACCTCTACCGTGAAGAGCTGCGAGCCCTCGGCGCAGCGTGGGGGATGTCGACGACGGTGATCGGCCCGGTCGCCGAGCGAGGCGATAGCGATGAGCCCTTTCGATCGATTCTCGTCGAGATCTGGGAGCGGCTCGGCGCCGACGGCTATTCGGATGGCGCCGAGCTCGTGGCCGATCTGGACGACCTCGACGCACTGCTCCGCGCCCACAGAGGTGACCGGGTGGCGGATGGCCGCCTGGCCGACCTTCGCGCCCGCGCCCGCACCTTTGGCCTTCATCTCGCAAAGCTCGACTTGCGCGTTCACGCCTCCGCGATACACGTGCCCGACGATCGTCTCCGCAGCACGTTGTCCGCCGCCGGCCGGGCGCAGACTCGGCACGGCGCAGCGGCCGTCGACCGGCTGATCGTGTCGATGACGCGAACGGCCGACGACGTTCTCGACGCCGAGGCTCTTGCCCTCGAGGTAGGCGCGGTACTGCAGGGCGTACCCCTCCTCGAGACGATCGCCGATCTTCGCGCAGCCGGCTCGCTCGTCGAGGAGATCCTCGACCGGAGCCCTCGGCCGAGACTCGAGGTGATGGTCGGTTACTCGGACTCCGGCAAGGACGGCGGCTACCTGACGGCGCAGTGGGAGATCTACCGTGCACAGGAGGAGCTGGCGCGGATAGCCGAGGACCGAGGTGTCGAGCTCACGGTCTTTCACGGGCGCGGCGGCTCGGCAGGGCGGGGAGGTGGCCCGACGCACGCCGGCATCCTCGCGCAGCCACGAGGCGCCGTGGACGGGAGGCTGAAGCTGACCGAGCAAGGTGAGACGATTGCCTTCAAGTACGGGCTGCCGGGCCTCGCCGAGCGAAATCTCGAAGCGGCCGTCTCGGGGACACTGCTCACGTTGTTCCCCGACGTGGTGGGGCTCGAGCCACCAAACGTCGGTGCTCGCGACACCATGAACGAGCTCGCCGGCGTCGCGCTCGCCACCTACCGTGGGCTCGTCTGGGACGATCCTGCGTTTCCCGCCTTCTTCCGCTCCTTCACGCCGGTCGACGAGCTGGCGCTGCTCGAGATCGGCTCCCGCCCGGCCTCACGTCCGGAGGCCGCAGCAGCGGGCGAGCTCGAGGCGCTCCGCGCCATCCCCTGGGTCTTCTCCTGGACACAGAATCGCTGCCTGCTCCCCGCCTGGTATGGCTGTGGCTCTGCGTTCCACACGTACGGGCTCGAAGGCGAGCGGCTCGTATGGCTGCGGCGCCTCTACGCCGAATGGCCCTTCTTCCGCGCTCTCGTCGAGAACCTCGAGATGACGCTCGCCAAGTCCAGCTTCGAGATCGCGGAGGCCTACGTTTCGCTCGTGCCCGCTGGGGCTGACCGCGACAGGTTCTGGTTGGCGTTGTCGGACGAGCATCGACGCACGGTGCAAGCAGTCCTCACCATCGTCGAGGCCGACGAGCTCCTCGACCGCCATCCGGTCGTCCAGCGGTCGATCCGACTCCGGAACCCGTACGTCGACCCGATGAACGCGATCCAGGTCGAGCTGCTCCGCGCCTGGCGCGGGGGCGATGAGGCCGCCCGTCGGCCGCTGCTGCGCTCGATCGCGGGGATTGCTGCGGCGCTCAGGAACACCGGGTAGCAAAACCAAAGAAGAGAGGGTGAGGCTTCAGCCTCACCCTCTCTTAGAGGTACGTCTCGTGCGGGTGAGGCTGAAGCCTCACCCCCTTGCCACCGCCGGACGCGCTACGCGGCTAGGACGACGTCGCCACCCTCGGCCCGCACAACGTCCTTCAGCTGGTGCTGGAGGCGCGTCAGCGCACGGGACTCGATCTGGCGTACTCGCTCGCGCGTGAGGCCGAGCTCCTTGCCGATCGCCTCGAGCGTCCACTGGTCGCCCGTGAAGCCGAACCGGAGCTCGAGCACGCGCCGGTCGGGCTCCTGGAGAGCCTCGACTGCGCGACGCACCTCGAGCCGCTGGAGCGTCTCGTCGGCCTCGTCTGCTGGGTCGACCGCGCTGCGGTCGGCGAACAGGTCGCCGAGCTCGCCGTCACCATCGGAACCGACCGACTGGTTCAGGGACACCGAAGCATCCGCCGTCGAGAGAGCTTCCTCGATGTGAGATTCCTTCAATCCCGTCTCCTTGGCAAGCTCCTCGACCGTCGGCTCGCGCTCGAGCTTCACCTCGAGGCGCTGACGCGCCCGGGCGAGCTTCTGCTGCCGCTCCTGCACGTGCACCGGCACGCGGATCGTGGCGCCCTGGTTCGAGATGGCCCGCTGGCACGCCTGGCGAATCCACCATGTCGCGTAGGTAGAGAACTTGTAGCCCTTGCGCCAGTCGAACTTCTCGACTGCCCGGTTGAGACCGATAACGCCGTCCTGAATCAGATCCAGGAACGGGACGCCGTGGCCGCGGTACTTCTTCGCGATCGAGACGACGAGGCGCAGGTTCGCGTTGATCATGCGCTCCTTGGCGGTCTTGTCGCCGCGCTCGACCCGCTTCGCAAGCGCCACCTCTTCGGCGGCCGTCAGCAGCTTGTGCTTGCCGACGTCCTGGAGGAAGAGCTGCAACGAGTCGGTCAGTACCTGGGAGGTGTCCGCGGTCCACGCGGCCTCTTCCGCCGCAGCGACGGCGTCGGTCTCGTCCGCATCGTCTGCGGCGTCGACGGGGATGGCCCGGTCGGCAAGTGCCGCTCGAACCTCTTCGAGGCCGGACTCGCTGAGATCCAGCTCGAGCGCAAGCGCCTCGAGCTCGGACGTCTCGACACGGCCACGCTCCTGAGCGTCGGTCAGGAAGGCATCAATTGCAGGAATATCGATCGTGGTGGTCAGGGTGAATCCTTTCGCTCTGTAGTCGTCGTGCGCGCGCGTGCATGGAGCGCTT
>JANOFZ010000049.1:0-6173 GCA_031413935.1 Thermoleophilia bacterium
CGCTCGCGCTCGACGAGCTCGAGCAGCGGCGCGAGAGGGGCTCCGCTGTCGACGAACACGGCCGTTCCGCCCGGCACGTCGCCGAGGACGTAGGCGTTCGACAGCCACTGGTCGTGCATCGATCGTCCGACGAGCATGAGACCACCCTACGCAATCCGGAGATCCTGGTTAAACTCCACCTCGATGCGCCGCACACACGTTGTCGCCCTCTTGCTCATCCTCGCCATCGGCCTGCTTGCTGCGGGCTGCCTCGACGGCACAGACCAGACTGCGACGCCCGACAAGGTCGTCGGCGACGTGCCCGTTGTGGCGCCTGACACCGAGGCGCTTCCGGCGCTCGAGCTGACGGGTGACCCCGTCGCCGGCAAGGCCGTGTTCATCGGCGCGTCGAGCTGCGGCGGCTGCCACACGCTCGCCGATGCCGGTGCGAGCGGCGCGGTCGGCCCGAACCTCGACGAAACGAAGCCCGATACCGAGCTCATCGTGAGCCGGGTCACAGAGGGCCTGAACGGGATGCCCGCCTTCGGTGAGCAGCTCACGCCCCAGCAGATCGCGGACGTCGCCGCGTACATCACGCAGTCGACCGCAGGCTAAGAGCGCGTTTCAGAATGACGGTTCGTCGTCGGGGCGTGTTGGGCGAGTGCGATGCGAGGACGCTGGGAGCCGAGAGAAGGGGTGCTGGTGCCAGGCTTAAGCCTGGCACCTGCGCAGTCTCAACGTATCGGGGCGACCGAGGACGAAGCAGCGTGCCGCCCAGCACGTTCCGGCGGCACAAGGCTTCATTCTGAAACGTGCTCTGAGCCTGCTTCCACCCTCCTTCCCGTCGGACATCCAGGCGTTCGCCTGCGACTTCGACCGCACGCTCGTCGGTCGTGACGGCCTGCTCCGCCCTCGTACGCGGGCTACGATCGCGCGCTCCCAGGCGGCCGGCATCCCGGTGATCGTCGCGACCGGACGCATGTTTCGCTCGGTGCGGCCGTTTCTCGCAGAGGCGGGGATCGAGGAGCCGGTCGTCTGTTATCAGGGCGCTGCGGTCGTCGACCCTGCGAGCAGCACGTTCCTGCTCCACGAGCCGCTCGCGCTCGACCCGGCGCGGGAGGTGATCACACTCCTGACGGAGCTCGGGCACCCACCCAATTGTTACGTCGGCGACCGCCTCTACGTCGACCGACATACCGAATACTCCCGCAAGTACGCGGAGTTTCAGCATCTCCCCGTGGAGGAGGTCGGCGATCTCGTCGCGTGGCTCGTAGAGGATCCGACAAAGCTCGTCGCCGTGGCCGATCCGGAGGAGATACCGGCGCTACGGGCGGCCGTAGCCGAACGGTTCGCCGACCGCGTCTACCTCACGACCTCACTGCCCCATCTCCTCGAGATGGGCAACCCCGCAGCCTCGAAGGGATCGGGGATGGCGTTCGTCGCCGACCACCTCGGGATCTCGCTCGAACGAGTCGTCTCCTTTGGCGACGGCGAGAACGATCTCGAGCTGATCGCCGCGGCGGGCTTCGGGATCGCCGTCGAGGATGCAAACCCGCTGCTCCTCGAACGCGCCGACTGGGTCTGTCCGAGCGCCGAGGTCGAGGGCGTGGCCACGGTCATCGATGCATACCTAGAATCCCTCGCATGATCGACCTCAAGGCAGCCCGCGCCGACCCGGATACCTGGCGCACCGCGCTTGCACGGAAGGGTGCAGGCGAGGCGTTCGACGCGTTGCTCGCAGCCGACGAGAACTGGCGCGCGCTCGTGCCGCGCGTCGACGACCTCCGCAGTCAAACCAAGCTCAAGGGCAAGCCGACGCCCGAACAGCTCGAGGAGCTGCAGCAGGTGAAGGAAGAGCTTCGCACGGCAGAGGAGGAGCTCGCGGCCGCGGAGGCGACCCGCGAGGCAGCGCTCGCCCTCGTCCCGAACCCGCCGCACCCGTCCTCTCCGGACGGCGACTCGGAGGACGACGCTGAGGAACTTCGTCGCGTCGGAGAGCCGCCGGCGCTGACCGATGCGAAGGAGGCGAGCGAGGTCGGCCGTTTCGAGCTCGAGCGTGCGGCGCGGCTGTCAGGCTCGCGCTTCGGCTACATCGTCGGCGACACGGCGTTGCTCGCGCTCGCGCTGTACCGCTTCGCGCTCGATCACGTCGCGGCCGCCGGGTTCACGCCGGTGCTCCCGCCCGTGCTCGTGCGCGAGGAGGCGATGGTCGGCACGGGCTTCTTCCCCACCGAGAAGTCGAACATCTACGAGCTGGAGCAGGACGGCCTGTTTCTCACCGGAACCTCGGAGGTGGCGCTCGCGGCGATGCACATGACGGAGATTCTCGACGGAGGAGAGTTGCCGATCCGCTACGCCGGCTTCTCGACCTGCTTCCGCCGTGAGGCCGGCGCCGCCGGCAAGGACACGCGTGGGATGTTTCGGGTGCACCAGTTCAACAAGGTCGAGATGTTCGTCTTCACGACTCCCGACGACGCCTGGGCCCAACACGACCGGATGGTCGCGCTCGAGGAGGATCTCCTCACACAACTCGGTCTCCCCTATCGCGTCGTCAACGTCGCTGCCGGCGATCTCGGGGCGCCCGCGGCGAAGAAGATCGACATCGAGGCGTGGTTCCCGACGCAGGAGCGCTACCGCGAGGTGACGTCGTGCTCGAACACGACCGACTTCCAGGCGCGTCGCCTGGGGATTCGCTTCCGCAGCGAAGCCGGCCTCGAGACACCGCACACGCTCAACGGCACCGTCGTCACCGATCGCGCCCTGCTCGCGATCCTCGAGAACTTCCAGGGCGAGGTACCCGACGTGCTTCGCGCCTACGGCGCACCCGAACGCGTCAGCGGCTGAGGTCGGGCGGCAGTGGCCGCTTGAACGCGGCGTGCTTCCGTGTCAAGCCAACGAGCTCCCAGCCCATCCGGCCGAGCGCGTTCCAGTCCGCCTCGTCTGCCGAGCGCTTGCCCTGCCGCCTCTCGAGGCGATACTCGAACTGCGGCTGATTGGGCACCGGCCGGGGATCAGCGGCGAGCGGCCCGCCCGGTCCCTGAAGCGCCTCGCTCCGAGCGCGATCGAAGGCCGTTCGAAAAGGGGACGGTGACGCCTCCGGGGCGTCGAGTTGTTCCGCTGCAGCCGCCGGATCCATCCTGCCCCGAGCCTAGCGGGAGCCACAGCGAACGCTGTCGGACAACCGCTACGGCGACGTCCGTGAATACACTGGGGGCTCGGCGGGGTGCGAGAGCGGTCGAATCGGGCGGTCTTGAAAACCGCTGACGGGGCAACTCGTCCGTGGGTTCGAATCCCACCCCCGCCGCCTCCTCAATCCTGCCCGGTCGAAGCAGCCGGGCTTGCCGCAGACTCCGCGTGCACATGCTCCTGGTTCGCCGCTGCCACAGCCTCGGCCAGCAGTTGCTCCGAAAGCTCGACCCGTCGGGGCTCGTGCTCGACGCACGGCCCGCGCCCGAAGACGACCGTCGTGCAGCCTTCGGTCGTGCAGGTGTGCAACATCGGAGAGGTGCGGGTCAATGGTGTCCTGCTCTCTCTCGTCACAGGCCCGACACTACTCCCCCGCGCTCGCTCTGTCAGTAATCCGTCTAGCTGGCCCGGAGAGTACAGCTCCGGGAATGCCCGCGCGGCGCTACCTCCCTCACACGTTTGTGCTGCATACTGCGGCAAGGAACCTGGCGACCTCTGGGGGCTCGGCGGTGGGATCGTGATGACTCGGACGGCGACTGTGGCAGCTACGCCCGACATCGGGAGCCGCGTCCGCGCTCTGCGTCGGGCCGCGGGCATGACGCAGGACGGGCTCGCGGCTGGCCGGTTCACGAAGCAGTACGTGAGCCAGATCGAGCGTGGCGAGATCATCCCATCCGGCGAGCTTCTCGAGTGGCTCGCGGCACGGCTCGGCGTCGAGCCGATCGTCCTCGAGACCGGGCTCAGCACAGCCGACCTCGAGCGAGTCTCCCGGGAACTCGAGAAGGGCCAGCAGCTCCTCGACGAGCACCGGTACAGCGAGGCGCTCGAGGTCTTCCGGCCGCTGCGAGGTGCGCTCACGCCCGGCACGCCACGCTGGGCTGAGAGGAGCGCGATCCGCGGTGAGACGTGGGCCCTGATCCGGCTCGGCCGAATCGGTGAAGCGGCAGAGCTACTCGGAGAGGCGCGATCTGTCGCGAACGGGCCGAGCGGGACACGCGACGAGCAGGCGGAGCTTGCCTACCTGACCGCTGTCTGCTGCTACTCGCTCTCCGACATTACGACCGCACAGGCCGAGTTCGGACGTGCGCTTCAGCTCCTCGACGAGGCTGACCCGAACGATCGACTACGACTGGACATCCACCAGTGGCGCTCTCGGTGCCATCGGCGACAGCGCGACTTCGACGCCGCACGCGAGGACATCGATCGCGCCCTCGAGATCTGCGATGCGATCGACGATGTCCGACGTCGCGCCGAGGTGAACCTACAGGCGTCGCTCGTCGCGGACCGGCTCGGGCGGTGGGTTCTCGCCCGCCGCTACGCCGAGACCTCCAGGGATCTCTTCGACGAGGCCGGCGACACCGTCACCAGGGGCCGTGTTCTCAACAACATCGCGGGCATCAACCACGAGCTCGGAGATGACGCCGCCGCCATCGCGCAGCTCCGAGAGGCATTCACCATCTTCGTCGATGCGCACCTCGAGGCGGAGGCCGGCTACGTCCTGAGCTCGCTCGCGGAGATCCACCGCGAGCAGGGCGATCTCGAGGAGGCCGAGGTCGTAGCAGCGCGCGCGCTCGAGCTCCTCGAGGGACGGATCGATCACGTTCAGGAAATCGGGACGGCGCAGCTCGTCCTCGCCCGGGCACGCCTTGGGCAGGGCGACCTCGACCAGGCCGAAAACCTTCTTGCGGCAGTCGACGAAAGCTACGCGTCCACGGAATCTGCGGCCCACCAGGCCCGTGCGTGGATGACACGGGGCGAGCTCGAGCTCCTTCGCCACAACGAGGCCGAAGCCGCTCGCCTCTACCGTGAAGCGGCCGTGGCACTCCAGCCGACCGACATCTAGCTAGCGCGGCGCCTCACACGTTGCGCCTGTGTGCCCCCGAGGCCGGTGGTCGCTGTGACCTGCCGCGGGAGAGGCTGCGCCGTCTCCCCTACGGGTTACCGGTGAAACGTTTCGAGACGGCGCACGAGCGGGCGGGACAGGTCCCGCCCCTACGGAACGAAACGGAACGGGGAAGGGAGAAACCCCCGTTTGGGGGACGACACGCAGGCCGAGACCGTCGAGAAAGAGGGAGTTCGATCGGGTTCGCAGCGGTCATGCGAGCACCCCCCTCGGAAAGGACCTGCGGTCATGATCAGCAAGGGAAATCTTCTCCGCCTCGTCGTTTCGTTTGCCGCACTCGCCTCGCTTGCGAGCCTCGGCGGCGGCTTTTTCGACGGCCACTAGCACCTCGCCTCCAAACGGTAGGTCCGGTTGCCCCATCGGTCGATGGGGCAACCTTTCGTTCCCGTAACCCGGCGGTACACCCGGACGACGCATGCGCGTCGCACCCTACGGCACCTCCACCCGACAGCGGAACGCCACAACCGCCCCGAACCCGTAGGGGCGAAGCGCACGCCTCGACCGCCGCACACCACCCTCACCCGACGCACACCCGGACGACGCATGCGCGTCGCGCCCTACGACACCTCCACCGCCGATTCGGGCAGACTCCGGTGTGATGACAGACGCATCTGAACGGCAGCCGCGGGCCGGCGCCTCGGTCCTGCGGTCCGACGCGAACGCGGGAAAGGTCGCGCTCGTCACCGGCGGTGGCACGGGCATCGGGGCCGCAACCGCGCTCGAACTGGCCCGCACCGGCGCGGCAGTCGTGATCTGTGGCAAGCGCGAGGAGCCCCTTGCCGCGGTGCAACGCGCGATCGAGTGCCGACGTGGAGCGAACTCCCCGGCGGCGCGACGACCAGCGATCTGCTGAGAGGCTTCATCGTCGTTCGCAGTGGGAAATTTGCCGGCATCAGCAGTCTGTTATCGCTCTATCGCGTCACGCAATTGCGCACCGGCCAACTGGAACATCAACTGAGTCTGGCGGAAGAGGCCCGCCGCGCCGCCGCCGAAGCCGATCAGGCGAAACTGCGCTTCCTGGCCAGTATGAGCCACGAGCTGCGCACCCCCCTCAACGCAATCCTTGGCTATGCCGAACTCATCGCGGAGGCGGATGGCGCACATC
>JANOFZ010000050.1:0-3111 GCA_031413935.1 Thermoleophilia bacterium
ATCCGGATCGCGCTATGGACCTCGACCGTTGCCTTCGTGCTGCTGACGTTCGACGGTCGTGTCTTGCTCTACGCCGCCGTGGCGCTCGTTTGCATCGTGTCGCTCGGAATGATCTGGACCCCGTCGATGGCGTTGCTGGCAGATGCCGCCGAGCGCCGGGGATTCGACCAATCGACGGCGGCCGGGATGATGAACGTCGCCTGGGCACCGGGATTTGCCCTCGGTGGCATCGTTGCAGGCGTGCTCGCGGAGACATTCGGGGATGCCGTGCCGTACGTCCTCATGAGCGCGATCTGCGTCGGGTCGCTGACGCTTCTTGGACAACGTCGGAGCGCGTGACCCTCTGGAGGCTTGATGCGGAGTAGGAGTGCGGCTGGGGCGGTTCTGCACCAAGGAGCGTGTTCGACGAGGACGTCGTCAGGGCTGGTTGCCTTGATGTCGTCCTCGGCGGACGCGATCCGCCGTTGTGCAGGGCCGCATCCAGACATGCTTCTACTGCGCATTGAGCCTCTAGCCCAGCTCGCGGAGCGCCTCGTCGACGGTTCCGCCCCCGTGCACGAGAACACCGACGGCGGCGATCATCCTCGCGGGGGTTGGATGGTCCCAGAGGTTGCGTCCGATCGCCACTCCTGATGCGCCCGCGCGCATCGCTGCTTCCACATCGGCGAGGACGCCACGGTCGTCGGCTCGGGCCGGCCCTCCGAGCACGACCAAGGGAACAGCAAGCCCGACGAGCACGTCGGCAAAGTCCTCGCCCGTGAAGTGGGTCTTGAGAACGTCCGCACCGAGCTCGGCGCCGATACGAGCGGCGTCGGCGACGTTGGCCGTCGTATGGTGTTCGGTCGCGTCGAAGTCCACCGGGACCGTCTCGAGGAGCACCGGGAGATGGTGCCTGTGGCATTCCGCAATCACGTGGGTCGTCTCGGAGAGACTCTCGCGCTCCTCGGCCGAGCCCGGAAAGCACATCGCCTTGACCATGTCCGCCCCGAGGCCGACGAGCTCGTTCACCGCCGCTTCCGGATTGCCGTGGACACGGTCGAGGCTCGCGATCAGGCCGACGCGATCGATCAGGTGACCGAAGCGCAGTACGGTACCGACCGACGTCAGGACCGCATCGGCACCGGCTGCCACTGCCTCACTCAACGTCTTCTCAGGGGCCGCCATGCCGCCCGAACGCTCGCCCCACAGGCCGTGATCGAAGGCAAGGACCACAGTCCGCCCGTCCGCCGCAAACACCCTGCTCGCCCTTCGTTCTATCCCTGTGTGCATGAAAATCCTCCCTTTCGGTGGTCGACGGACAGCGTCTGCCCGCAGACCTGGCCGGATGCGTCGAGGGAGAATACTGCTGTGATTGTCAGATTGGTGCTTTATGTGGTTACATTGGTACTGAATGAGCAGCGAAGAGCCCCCTATCGTGACAAGTCCGATACGCCGCACCTATAGCCCTTCACCAAGGCCAACGTTCGACGGGCCCACCGCGATCCCGTATGCCAACGTGACGAGGCACATCTGGGGTGACGGGGAGGCGGGTGAGGTCTTCGACTGGATCTACGCCTCGACGGATCGGATCCACACGCTCGTCTTCGGCCTTGCTCCGGGTGGTGCCTTCCGCCACTCGCCCGAGTTCCGCACGGTCTTCGGCGCCGACGAAGTGTTGCACGTGCTCTCGGGCACGATGATCCTCGCGAACCCCGAGACGGGAGAGGTGATCCGTGTCCCGGCAGGCGAGAACGCCTTCTTCCGCGCGGATACGTGGCACCACGTCTTCGCGCACGGCGAGGACCCTCTGCGCGTCCTCGAGTTCCTCTCGCCACCTCCCGCCGCCGGGACGACGGGAGCGTACGCGCGTTCCCGGGACTACCTCGACGAGTCGCGCTACGCGGACGACACGTTGTTCGGGCGGGTCCCGGGCGTCACGCCGGAGCGGAGGACGCTGACGTGGTTGCGACCCGAAGGCGTCGTGTACCGGATGGACGGGGACGGGCTGGTCGGCGTGCTCGCGAGCACGGAGCATCTGACGGTCGCCTCACTATCCCTCTCGGCCGGGAAGTCGACGTCGGCGCACGGCCACGGGGGTGACGAGATCCTCTACGTCCGGAGCGGGACGTTGAGCGTTCGCGCATGGCATCACGACAGAACTTCAGTCTTCGAGCTCAACCCGAACGACGCCGCGTACATCCCCCAGGGGGCGGTGCACGAGTATCGCAACTACGGCGCGCAGACGGTCGAGGCGGTCTTTGGGGTTGCGCCGGGCTACCCGCAGGAAGCCGCCGACCTGCGCGCATGAACCTCGCGGCCGGCGTCGACGTCGGAGGGACGAAGATCGACGCCTGCATCGCGGATCCGCGTACCGGCGAGGTGGTCGCCCGGGACCGGATCCCGACACTCCCCGAGCGTCCGGGTGAAGATGTCGTCGACGACTGCGTTGCTCTTGTTGTGAGGCTCGCAGCGGATCGGTCGCTGTCGTCGATTGGCATCGGCGTCTGCGAGCTTGTCGATCGGGCGGGGCAGATCACGAGCGCTTTCACCCTCGAACTGCTGGGCGTCGACGTGGCTGGGAAGTTCCGCGAGCTCGGGCGGGTGGCGGTCGGATCGGACGTACGGGCGGCCGCGCTCGCAGAGGCGCGATTCGGAGCAGGGCGGGGGATCGACGCGCCGTGGCTCTACGTCACTGTCGGCACGGGTATCTCCTACTCCCTCGTCCTCGAGGGCCGACCCTTCGAGGGCGCCAGGGGTAACGCGATCGTCGTCGGAGCACCACCAGTCGAGAGACTCGCCAGCGGGCTCGCGCTGGCGCGGGCGGCGGGCTACGAGCGCGCCGAGGAGGTGTTGGCAGATCCAGCCTGCGCCGACATTGTGGCGGCCGGGGCTGCCGCGCTGGGAACCGTGTTGGCGACGCTCGCCAACGCCCTCGACCCCGCACTGATCGTCGTCGGTGGGGGCCTCGGGCTCGAGGCGCGCTACCGAGAAGCGGCCGCAGAAACCATGCGTGAACTGATCGAGGCCGCAGGAACACGCGACGTGCCTGTCGTACCCGCCGGCCTCGGAGACCTGGCAGGACCTCTCGGAGCCGTGATTGCCGGAGCCGATCGGGCTGCAGCAGCGTCTCGC
>JANOFZ010000051.1:0-1627 GCA_031413935.1 Thermoleophilia bacterium
ACCTCGTCGGACGCGACGAGGTCGTCATACGAGCCGAAGACTGCGGCCAGGCCCTGATCTCGAGCGAATGCCTCGTGGATGCGCACAAACACGTCCGGCTGGACGATGACGTCCGAGTCGACGAAGACGACCACGTCCGCCTGTGTCTGCCGGACGCCCGCGTTGCGCGCCTCCGCCGGTCCGGCGTTGCGCGGCGTGCGGACGACGACGACGTGGGGGGGCGGATCGTCCGCGGCGGCGATCGCGGCGAGGCAGCGGTCGAGGGTGGGAGGATCGTCGGTCGCCGGGATAACGACGGCGAGCGTGGCCGGCACCTCGGTCAGCGTTGCGTCTCGGCGAGGACGAGCTCACGACGCAGCTCGACCGGGAGCTTGAACGTGACGTCCTCGACAACGAGCTGGAACGGCTCGATCTGATCGACACCCCGTTCTCGGAACCAGTCACAGAGGCGCGACACGAGGCGCTCCGGTGCGGAGGCTCCCGACGAGATTCCGACCGTTCGAACACCGTCGAGCCAGCGCTCGTCGATCTCGGTCTCATCGTCGATCAGGTGCCCCGCGACTCCGGAGGCCCGCGCGACATCGACGAGACGGTTCGAGTTCGACGAGTTCTTCGAGCCGAGCACGAGCAACAGATCGATCTCGGTGAGCATCTCCTTCACCGCCCACTGCCGGTTGGAGGTCGCGTAGCAGATGTCCTCTTTCCGGGGCGCGTAGATCTGCGGAAAGCGCCTGCGCAGGACGGCGATGATCTCCGAGGTTTCGTCGACCGAGAGCGTCGTCTGGGTGATGTATGCGATGCGCGCGTCTGCGGGGAGCGACAGCGCCTCGGCTTCGGCGACGTCCTGCACGAGCACGGTTGCGTCGGGCGCCTCGCCCATCGTGCCGACCACTTCCTCGTGTCCCTCATGGCCGATCAGGATCACCGTGTAGCCGTCGGCTGCATACCGTCGCGCCTGGACGTGCACCTTTGTTACGAGCGGACACGTCGCGTCGATCACGTTGTGCTGCAGGGCGGCCGAGTTCACATGCACGGTGGGGGCGACGCCGTGTGCCGAGTAGACGACCGTCGCACCTGCCGGTACCTCGGTCTCCTCGTCGACGAAGATCGCGCCCCGTGCCTCGAGGTCGCGCACGACGTGGATGTTGTGGACGATCTGCTTGCGGACGTACACCGGAGCGCCGTAGTGATCGAGTGCCTTCTCGACCGTGTCCACGGCGCGTTCGACCCCGGCGCAGTAGCCGCGCGGTGATGCGAGGAGGACGCGTTCGACCACGCCGACAGGGTATCCGTACCGGGCGATCTCGCGAACGCGGGCCTGGTGGGCCGCCCCCAGATGCTCGCCGGTAACCGTAGGGGAGATGGCGCAGCCTCTCCCGGGACAGGTCGCAGAGGTCACCGGCCTATGGGGCAGACGGGCGCACCGTTCCGAGCGACCGCGCGAGTAGGCTCGTTCTCGATGATCGATCGTGTTGCCCTCTTCGAGACGTGCCTTGCGGACACGCTCTTTCCCGACGTCGGCAAGGCGACCGTGACCGTTCTCGAGAGACTCGGGATCGAGGTCGTCTTCCCGGCCGAGCAGACGTGCTGCGGTCAGATGCACGGCAACTCCGGCTATCCGGGTGAC
>JANOFZ010000052.1:0-1736 GCA_031413935.1 Thermoleophilia bacterium
GTTGTAGGCCACGGCGTCCCGCTAGCCCTTCACCGCGCCGAGGGTCAGGCCGCGAACGAGGTGGCGCTGCAGGAACAACCCGAGCACGAGAGCGGGCCCGAGCGAGAGGACGCCGAGCGCCGCCACGGGCCCGTAGCCCGATCCCTGTGTCGATGCAGCCAGTCCGCCGATCACGACGGGGAGCGTGACGACTTCGTCTCGCGTGAGAACCAGCGCGAACAGGAACTCCGTCCAGGAGAAGATGAACGCGAATGCGGCGGCCGAGATGACGCCGGGGCGGGCAAGCGGCCAGGCGATCTTCGCGAGTGCCTGGACGCGTGAGCAGCCGTCGACGAGCGCGGCCTCCTCGAGCTCGACCGGCATCTGGCGGAAGTACGCGTACATCATCCAGACCGTGAACGGCAGAGCGAAGACCGTATAGACGAGGATCAGGCCGACCCGGGTGTCGATCAGTTTGAAACCGAGCCACTCCTCCGAGTAACGACTGAAGAGCAGGAACATCGGGATCACGACGGCGATCGGCGGCAGGATCCGTTGGGAGAGGAACCAGAACGAGAGGTGCTTGCCACCGGTACGGAACCGCGCCATCGAGTAGGCGGCAGCGGTGCCGATGAGCACCGCGAAGACCGTCGCCGCGACGCTCACAACGAGGCTGGTCTGAATACCTTGCCACCCGCGCAGCTGTCCGAGCGCGTTGCGGAAGTGATCCAGGGTCGGATGCCTCGGGAGCCATGTGGGTGGGTCGGTGAGCACCTCCTGCGGCGTCTTGATCGAGGCGGCGACGACCCAGTACAGGGGGAGGAGCAGGAAGACGGTGTAGGGGATGATCACGGCAACCCGAAACACGTTGAACGCTGGACTGCGGGCTGCAACACCCGTCCCCACGTCAGGACGTCGCGCCGACGAAGGCGCGGTACTGCTCCACGTACTGGGCGATGCCTTCGTGGATCGACGCGTACTGCGGCTCCCAGCCGAGCTGAGTCCGCGCATTCTCGATCGAAAGTTCGCCCCGCAGCGCGACGACCGGCTTCTCGGCCTCCGAGAGCTCCTCGCCTATCTCGATATCGGCGCCGGGCACGAGCTCGCGCACGATCTGCCCGACCTCCGTCGTCGTCACGAGCGGCTCACCGTTGGATCCGTAGAAGATCCGGTCCGCGTCGTCAGGTGCGTCGAGCATGGCGAGCACGAGCCCGGCGATGTCGCGGACGTGGGTGTACGGCCGTGGGTGCTTGCCGCCGAACTCGAAGTGCGCCGGCTCGCCGAGCACAGTGTTCTCGACCATCGCCTTGATCGGTCCGACGTACTGGTTCATGCCGAGTCCGTACACCGCAGAAGGACGGATCGTGCGGAAGTCGAACCCGAGCGCCTGGTGGTAAGCGAACAGCATCGTCTCGGCGGCTGCCTTCGTGGAGCCGTAGAAGTCCGTGCCCGGTCCTGCGTCCGAGAGCAGGATCGGGTGGTTCCCATCGATCGGCTGGTAGAGAACTCTTGGGAGCACGCCGATCGATGAGAAGTTGATGAAGCGCGGCACCCCGAAGGCGATCATTGCCTCGACGAGATTGAGCACGCCACCGACGTTGACCTGGAAGGCAGTCGAGCGGTTCGTCGCCAGATAGGCCGGGTCGAGGATCATCCCGGCGTGGACGACCTCGTCGGGTCGATGCACACGGAAGATGTCGAGCACACGCGCCTGGTCGGCGATCGATGCGATCTCGAGCGGGATCGACTCGGCGTCG
>JANOFZ010000053.1:0-3270 GCA_031413935.1 Thermoleophilia bacterium
GGGACGCCGTTGACGAACACGTCGAAGGGTCGGGTCACATCCGCCGGAAGCTGAACGCGGGTTCGGAGTCGAGTCGTTTCACCCATGCCTAGGGGCCTGACGTAGGAGATCCGCACGCGCGGAAGGGGGCCTGCACGCTGCGCATCGTATCCGTCTCGATCAACAGCAAGGCAACCCAGCCATGCCATCGGTCGAGCCGGATACGCTGCTTGGTGCATGCCCTCCCCGACACGCGCGCCTCTCCCACGCCAAGCCCCTAGAATGACATCTCGATGACCAACGACCGCACGACAACGAGAAACCTTCGATGAGCAGCACCAGCCAGCCGGCAGCCGATTGGCATCGCGGACGCGTCGCGAGCTGGCTCGTATCCGTGGATCACAAGCGGATCGGCGCGCTCTATCTCGGTTGGGCCGGCGTGTTCTTCGTCATCGCGGGAGTCCTGACGCTTCTCATGCGCCTGCAGGTCACGCGGCCTGACGCCTCGATTCTCGGGAGCGGGACGTACCGCGGAGTCCTCACCATGCACGGCACGCTGCTCGTCTTCTTCGTCCTCCTCCCGGTCGTCACCGGCCTCGCCACATACCTCGTGCCGCTGATGATCGGGGCCCGCACGATCGCGATGCCGGGCACCGCTGCAGCGGCCCTGTGGCTGTTCGTGTTCGGGGGCGCTGCCGTCACGCTCTCCGCGTTCGCGGGCGGAGGAGCCTCGCAGGCCGGCTGGACCGGACTTCCCCCTCTCGCCCTCGCCCAGCAGGGCAACGGCGTCGGCCTCTGGCTGATGGGGCTGTTGCTCCTTGCGATCTCGCTGCTCCTCTCTGCCACGAACCTGATCGCAACGATCCAGACTCTCCGCACGGAGGGAATGGAGTGGTCGACCACACCGATGTTCACCTGGTCGGTCTACGTGTGGTCGTGGCTGTCCATCGTGCTCGTGCCGATCGCGGCGCTCGGACTCCTCCTCGTTCTCCTCGAGCGCGAGTTCTCCGGGTCGTTCGACTTTTTCCTCAACGGAGACACGGTCGAGCCGAAGTTGATCTGGCTCTTCGGTCAGTCGTTCGCCTACGCAGCACTCGTTCCCATCTTCGGGATCCTCGCCGAGATCGTCAGCATGTTCGCGGGGAGAGCGATCGCGAACGTCCGCATGCTCGGGCAGGCACTCGTCGGCGTCGGCGGGCTGACGATTGCGCTCGTGCTCTACCACGCATACTCGACCGGGGTCGGCGCAAAGCCGAGCGTTGTGCTGCTTCTCCTCGCGATCGTTGCCACCATTCCGTCTGTCGTCGCGGTCTGGCTGCTCAAGAGCACCCTGTGGAAGGCGCGGGCGTCGCTGCGCTGGACAGCACCGCTGCTCTTCGCGGGCGGCGCGATCGTCCTCTTCGGGATCGGGCTCCTCTCTGCACTCGTCCTCGCGGTCTTTGGCAACGACCGCGGCCTCCGTGGAACGGCGTTCGGTGTCGCCCACGCGCACTATCTCCTCTGGGGCACGGCACTCCTCGCAATGCTCGGCGGCGTCGTCTACTGGTGGCCGAAGATCTTTGGCCGGCTGCTCGGTGAGACTCTCACTCGCTGGTCGGCGATCCTGCTCTTCGTCGGATTCAACTGCACCTTCTTCGTCCAGTTCCTGCTCGGCGATCAGGGCCAGGCCCGCGGTGCCTCGAGCTTCAGCGCGGGAGGCAGCACGTCGGCGTACAACATGATCTCCACGATCGGAGCGTTCGTGTCTGCCGTCGCTGTTGTGTTCTTCCTCCTCGCGGTTCTCCGCGCGAAGAGCGGCAAGCGCTCTGGCAACGATCCATGGCTTGCGGACACGCTCGAGTGGTACACGACGTCACCGCCGCCGCCGCACAACTTCAACTCGATCCCGCAGGTCACGAGCGCCCGGCCGCTTTCCGACCTCCGCGAGGCTCTACGGACGCGCAATGCGCTCTGAAGGCCGCGTAAGCTCGCCGGGACCCTTCCTCCGCGGGGCGATCATCGCGGCCGCGGTGGCCACCACCGTCGTTGTCGTCAGCGCAACCCTCGACTCCGGCCGCGACCACTGGGGCGCGGCACTCGTCGCCGTGCCGCTCCTCGTTGCCGCTGTCGTCATCGCTCGACTCGCCTACCCGCGCCTGCTTGCGGCCACGATCACTGCACTCGCTCTCTTTCTGCTCGCGATCGCGACCGGGGGTCTCGTTGCCTGGAGCGAGGGCGCAGCCTGGGCAACCGTCGTCCACGTCGCTGCAGCAGGGGCGTCGCTCGCAGCGTCGCTCGTCGCCCTCGCGATCTCGTTCCGGGGGGAGCCGCTGCCCCTCGGGCCGTGGCGTGACTACATCACGCTGACCAAGCCACGGATCATGTCGCTGCTCCTGCTCACCGGAGCGGCGGGGATGTTCGTCGGTGCGGGAGGCTGGCCGAACGGCTGGGAGTTCCTCGCCATGATGGTCGGGCTCGCGCTCGCCTGTGGCGGCTCGTCCGCGCTCAACCACGTCATGGACGCGGACATCGACAGGCTCATGGGCGAGCGCACAGCGGCTCGCCCGGTCGCGTCGGGCCGCGTCGCCGCGCCCAGGTCGCTCGAGTTCGGCGTCGTCCTGATGGCACTCTCGTTCGCACTTCTCGCGACCACCGTCAACGTCCTCACAGCCGTCCTCGCGCTTGTCGGCGGCCTCTTCTACGTCGTCGTCTACACCGGCTACCTGAAGCGATCGACCGATCAGAACATCGTCATCGGAGGGGCCGCTGGTGCGGTGCCACCGGTCGTCGGGTTCGCTGCCGCAACAGGAGATCTCACGCTTCCCGCTCTCTGGCTGTTCCTGATCGTCTTCCTCTGGACGCCGCCGCACTTCTGGGCGCTCGCCCTGATGATCAAGGAGCACTACGCCGCCGCGAACGTTCCGATGCTGCCGGGTACGAAGGGCGATCGCGAGACGACCAGGCAGATCCTGCTCTACTCCATCGTCCTCGTCTCCTTCACGGTTGCCGTGGGCTACTGGTTCGGCCCGGTCTATACCGTCGCGGCCGTGCTCCTCGGTGCCTATTTCCTGCTGCTCGCCTGGCAGCTTCGCCGCGACACGTCACGGCGTCGCGCCGTCGTGCTCTTCCACTACTCGCTCGCATACCTCGCGCTGCTCTTCGTTGCGGCAGCAGTAGATCCGCTTCTCGTCTGAGCCCCGAACGGGGTAGGGCGCCTCGGGGTATCCCCCGTTGGAGGGAGGGCGCACGGGCTATCGATGCCGACATACGCCCTATGCGAACTGTCCGCTTCGTCCTCCTTGCCACTGCTGC
>JANOFZ010000054.1:0-2340 GCA_031413935.1 Thermoleophilia bacterium
GAGCTCGATCACGCGTCCCGCGCTCATCACGCGTAGGTCGTCGCGCGATGCACGCACGCGCGCCTCGGCGTCTGCGGCGTCGGTGGGCACGACGACAACCGCATGGCTCGCGCGCACCGAGTCGATCTCGCCGCCGATCCCCGAGGCGACTGCCCTCCAGTCCTCGCCCGCAACGGGCGAGTAGAGCGTCAGCTTCGTGAGGCCGTCCGCGACCGGGTCACGGTAGACGGCGACTCCGGCGCTGTCCGGCCCTCGATCGCTCATCTGCGCGAGCATCGCCACGAGGTGCACGCCGAGGCGCTCCTCCACCTCGGGCGACTTCGCGAACAGTCCGACGATCCCGCACATTAGAAGCGCGTGAGGTATTCGCGGACTTCCCAGGCGCTGACCTGCTCGTGGTAGCGGAACCACTCATCCCGCTTCACGCGCGCGTAGTAGTCGATGTACTCCTCGTTCTCCCGCGTCCGGCCGAGGGCCGCTCGGAGGACGTCGTCTCGCTCCAGCTCTCCGACTGCTTCGAGCAGGTTCGCCGGCAGCGACCGCAGGCCGCGAGCCGTCAGCTCGTCGTAGGAGAAGCTGTAGAGGTTCTCCGAGTTCGGCTCGCCGGCGTCGAGCTTGTTGGCCATCCCGTCGAGGCCCGAGGCGAGCACCGCGGCCGCTGCGAGATACGGGTTGCAGGAGCCGTCCACGGTGCGATCCTCGATTCGGCCGGGAGCCGGGATCCTCAGCATCTGCGTGCGGTTGTTGTAGCCGTACGAGATCCACACCGGCGACCACGTCGCGCCGCTCGCCGTCGAGCCCATCTTCAGGCGCTTGTACGAGTTCACGGTGGGTGCGGTCAGCGCGCTGTAGGCCCGCGCATGCGTCTTCAGACCGCCGATGAATCCGTAGGCCGACTCCGACAGGCCGAGCCCACGCGAGTCGGACTCGTCGAGGAAGACGTTGACGCCGTCCTTCCAGAGCGACATGTGGAAGTGGCACCCGTTGCCCGTGAGCGACGTGAACGGCTTCGGCATGAACGTCGCGATCCGGCCGTACTGCTCCGCGAGCGTATGCACCATGTAGCGGAAGAAGATCGCGCGATCGCAACTGATGAGCGCCTCGTCGTACTCGAAGTTCTGCTCGAACTGACCGTTCGCATCCTCGTGATCGTTCGCGTAGTTGCCCCAGCCGAGCTCGTTGCAGTAGCGGGAAACCGTGGTCAGGAATTCGTACTGTCGCGTCAGCCCGGCCATGTCGTAACACGGCTTCTCGAGGGTGTCGAGCTTGTCCGCGATCTCGATCGTGCCATCGGCGTTGAGCTGCACGAGGAAGTACTCGAGCTCGATCCCGATCTTGAACTCGTAGCCGAGCGCGCGGGCCTGAGCGGTCACGTTGCGAAGAATCGTGCGGGGACAGTAGGGCCATGCGTCGCCCTCCACCGTGACATCGCAGGCGAACCGAGCGAGGTTCGGCTGCCACGGCACGAGGGTGAAGCTGTCGAGATCCGGCATTGCGGCAATGTCTGGATCGCTCGGAAGCTGCCCGATCTCGCCCGCTGCGAATCCCGCAAACCCAGCTCCGTCCTCGACGAGGTCGTCGAGCTTCTCGGCGGGGATGAGCTTGGCGCTCGGGCGCCCATACATGTCGACGAACTGCGCGAACATGAACTCGACGCCACGGTCCGCCATCGTCGTCCGAATCGCTTCGAGCTTGGCCGTATCTGTGCCCATCGGGAACTCCCTCCTCAGTCGGTCTTGATCGGGTTCATATCATGAAGGTCGCTGGCTTTGCCTCACCCCCGATCCTGCGAGGCTCCCGGCAGCAACAACGAGCGCACCGAAACTGACCGCCGCAACTCCGCCCCAGCCCCACGCCTGCCAGGCGAGCCCGGGGAGGTAGGCGCCGAGCGCGCCTCCTGCGTAGTAGATACCAAAGTAGAGCGCGGTTGCCGCGCCGCGATCGACCGGCGCCACGTCACTGACACCGAGCTGCGTCGCGGTGTAGCCGATGAACATCGCACCGGCGATGCAGGCGAGACCGAGGACGAGAAGCGGCAGCACGTCCGGCAGAGTCAGCACCAGACCGGTAGCGGAGAGCCCGACGGTGGCGAGTGCAAGCCGGCGCCAGCCGACCCGATCAGCGAGACGGCCTGCGAGCGGAGAAAGGAGACCTGTCAGCCAGAGCAGAAAGACGAGGCTCGCGGCTGCGAGAGAGTAGGAGAACGGCGGCTCCTCGAGGCGGTAGGTGATGAACGTGAACGAGCCGACAAAGGTGAAGAACAGCGCCGCACTTCCCACCGAGACGCCGAGCAACCGGACGTTCGTGAGATGCCGCTTCCAACCGCCCCGGCGAGGCGCG
>JANOFZ010000055.1:0-4713 GCA_031413935.1 Thermoleophilia bacterium
GCACGGGGCACCGGAGGTTGAAGGCCTCCCGGGCGACTGAAGCGCAAGCGACGGTTGGTCGGGTAGCTGGACGAAGGAGCTACCGACTCGGTGCATTTTCTTTGGTCCCGGAGAGCAGCATCACGGGGATCGGGCGTGTCGTTCTGCGGGCGTACGCGGCATAGCCCGCGTGCGTCGAGGTGATGGTCGGCCAGAGTCGCGCGTATTCCTCCTCCGTTGCAGCGCGGGCCGTTACGTGCTGTGTGCGTGTCCCGATCGTGATCGTGGCATGTGGATCGGCTCGCAGGTTCAGCCACCAGGCGGGCGGCCTGTCCTCGCCACCGTTCGACGCGACGATCACGAGGTTGGAGTCCGACTGGAAGTACGTGAGCGGTGTCGTCCGCTCACGTCCCGAACGCCGGCCGGTCGTCGTCAGGAGCAGCACCGGCATGCCCGCCACCCGCCCGAGCAGGCGACCGCGGGTCAGCCGGTAGACCGCCCTGTGACTCCGCCCCATCAATCTGATGGCGGCGGGCCGGAGGTTCATGCGTCCTGGGGGCTGTCCGGGGCGGCCACGGCGGCCACGGCGGCCGCACGCTGCCGCGCCGGCCGTGCCTCGAGGCGGTCGACGTACGGAACGACCCCTGCCGGGAGTTCCGTGAGCTCGCCCGTTCTCGCAAAACCGAGCACCGAGCCGACCACGATGTCTGCGACCGAGAACGAGTTGCCGACGAGGTAGTCATCGTCGCCGAGTGCAGCCTCGACCACCCCGGCGGTCGCGTCGAAGCGCGCCGCGGCCCGTTCGATGATGCCGGCGTCGGCCTCGCCCTTGCCCCACAGCTGACGTGCGATGTCCATCAGTGCACCCTCAATGTCGGTCATCCCGAAGAAGCACCACTGATACTGAAGGGCTCGCTCGTGAGAGCCGAGCGGAGCGATCAACCCGGCGTCGAGGTTCTGGTCGGCGAGGTGGAGGATCAGGGCTCCCGACTCGAAGACGGGACCGCCTTCCTCCTCGAGCACGGGGGATCGGCCGAGCGGATGGAGCAACCGGTACTCGGCCGTTTGCTTCATGTCCCGCGACATGACGGTGAGGTCGAAGGGGACGCCGAGCTCCTCGAGAAGCCAGAGGACGCGCGTCGAGCGGGAACGGGGCTGGTGATGGAGTCTCATGGATCGATCCTAGTCTCTGGTAGCCAAGGTACGGTCGATCGATGAGCCTTCCCGATTTCGAGCCGCTCGCCCGCATCGCACGCGAGGTTGCCGCCGAGTGGGGGGTCGAGCTGGGAGAGCCGTTCCCGCTCTCGCGGTACTCCTTCGTCGCCCCTGCCGGCGACGAAGCGGTACTCAAGGTGACTCCCTCCGGGGACGATGAGTCCGACCACGAGGGGGATGCGCTCGAGCTTTGGGGTGGCAGAGGAGCCGTGCGACTGTTGCGTCGCGATCGGGGTCGGCGTGCATTGCTGCTCGAGCGCGCGCGGCCGGGAACGGACATCTCGCAGCTCCCGGAGGACGAGGCGACGGCGATCGCGGTCGAGGTCGGGCTGCGGCTCTGGCGGCCCGCAGCAAGCCTGTTTCGCTGGATCGGCGACGATGTCCCGCGCTGGCTCGACCGGGCCGAGCAGTCCGATCAGGAGGGGCGCGAGCTCATCCCCCTCGCGCGAAAGCTGTACGCCTCGCTCGAGGTTGGCCGGGATGTTCTCGTCCACGGCGACTTCCACCACCACAACATTCTCCGTGCAGGCGACCGCTACCTGGCGATCGACGCGAAGGCGATGCTCGGCGAGCCCGAGTATGACGTGCCGTCCTTCCTGCGAAACCCGCTCGGGCTCGGGTACCGCATGGAGATCCGCATCACCGAGCGGCGACTGGCCGCGTTCGCCGCAGCCGGGCTCGATGACGACAGGATGCGCAAATGGGCCTTGATCCGCTGCGCGTACCTCGGTGCGGACGAGCAGGAGGCGCAGGTCCTGCGCTCGCTCGTCGGCCGGTGACCGTAAGCCTCGCGTCAGCGAGGCGAAGCGTCGCCGGCTGCTGCCACGGGGCGCTGCTCGCGACCAGGCAACGAACTGATTGAATCGAGACGAATGCAGGTTTCGTTTCGCCACGTGCTCTTCGAGGCGGCCCATGGGCTCGTGCCCGAGCTGGCCGGGTTCTACGGAGGCACACTCGGGCTCCCGCTCATGCACTCTCATGCCGACAGCGTTGCCGTCGAGGTGGGGGAGACGACCCTTGAGTTCCGGGTCGGCCGCGGCGACCCCTTCTACCATTTCGCATTCCTCGTCCCGGGCGACCGCTTCGACGCGGCGCATCGCTGGGCCGCCGAACGCCTCACCATTCTTCCCGACGGGGACACAGGCGAGGAGGTCTTCGAGTTCGAGAACTGGGATGCGCAGGCGCTCTACTTCCACGACCCGGCCGGGAGCATCGGCGAGCTGATCGCCCACCGGGGCACCGGCGAAGAGGGTGCCACGGGACCGTTTCGCGCAAGCGAGCTGATCGGTTTCTCGGAGGTCGGCATCGTCGGAGATCCACCGTCACTCGCCGAGGCGCTCGCGCGCGCCTGTGCACTCGAGGTCTGGAGCGGCACCGTGGCCGAGGAGGGGCGGCTGGCGTTCGTCGGCGAGAAGGCGCGGACGCTGATCCTCGCCCGCGCTGGACGTCCGTGGCTCCCGACCTGGCGCCCGGCGGAAGCACATCCGGTCGAGGTTGTGCTCGAGGGTCGCGGGAACGGCGAGGTCTGGAGGCTTGATGCGCATTAGAAGCACGTCTGGATGCGGCCCTGCACACGGCGGATCGCGTCCGCCGAGGGCAACATCAAGGCAACCAGCCTTGACGACGTCCTCGTCGAACACGCTCCTTGGTGCAGAACCACCCCAGCCGCACTCCTACTACACATCAAGCCTCTGGCTCGAATCGGGCGGCTTCGTGCGCGGCGGTGCGTTTCGGCAGCCCGACTGACCCGCTACGGTCGACCGATGCACGCGCTCGACACGTTCGTTCCTCAATTCGACGTGAACGAGATCCACTCGATCTCGCTCGCATGCAGCGCCGAACGAGCCCTCGAGCTTGCCCTGACGGCACCGGCTGCGCCCGGGCGGCTCGTCGCGACGCTCCTCCGCGCCCGTGGCCTGCCGCCCGCGACGTCGGTGCAGGGGCTCTTCGACCGGATGGGATTCGACACGCTCTCGGCTTCACCGACCGAGGTCGTGCTCGGAGCCACTGGAGCGCCGTGGCGGCCTACGGGAGGGTTGCGTTCGTTCGCTGACGCGCCTCCGGGAACCGTGCGCGTCGCCGTCGACATCCGCGCGACGGCTGTCGCGGGTGGCTGCATCCTCTCGACCGAGACACGCGTCCTGGCAGTCGACGACGGCGCGCGACGGGCGTTCCTCCGCTACTGGGTCGTCGTCGGGCCGTTCTCCGCCCTGATCCGGCGTCGCTGGCTCCGGGCCGCGCAGGATGCGACTAGGCGCGATGCGTCCGGCGAAACAGATGCGCGAAGTTGATCGACCAGCCGATGCCGTCGGTGCGGCGGACGAACAGGCGAGGCTCCTCGGGGCGCCAGATGTTGCGCGTGTAGCTGGTGTTCCAGTCGCTCACCTTGAGAGCGTAACGGTCCGTCGCCCAGAGTACCGCGTCCCTAACCGATCGAACGAGTCGTCGTCTCATTCGACTCCACGGCCGGCATCGCCGCAGATCCGGCTCGTGGAGTGCGCGGTGGGGCGGTTTGCCGCCAACCTCCCACACGAGGATCCTCCTCACCGCGCACCCTCTGGTCCCGTCGCTACCTCGTGTTGGAGTCGTGCGCTCCGGTCTCGAGCCCGAAGCCCTCGTGCTCGAGCGTGGCCTGGACGCTCTCGCGTGCCTTGTGAATCCGCCACTTGACAGTGGTCAGCGTGATCTCGAGCGAGTCTGCAATCTCCGCGTAGGAGAGGCCGACGATGTCGCGGAGCAGCAGCGCCGTTCGCAGATCGACGTTCAGCAGGGAGATCGCCGCCCAGAGCGCCTCGATCGGCTCCGCCTGCTCGAATCGTGGTTCGACGAGCATCGGTATCGCGACGTCATCGATGTTGAGCGGTGAGGGCCGGCGCTCGATAGCGCGTAGCTCGTCGATGACCGCATTCTTCGCGATCTGGAATAGCCAGGTGGTGAAGGCCGAGCCGCCCGTGAAGCCCGGTAGCCCACGAAAGACCTTGAGGAAGACGTCCTGCGTCAGATCCTCGGCAAGCCGGCGGTCGTCGACGAGACGATAGACGTACGTGAACACGAGCCGCTCGTAGGCGTGGACGATCACGGCGAACGCCTGCTGGTCGCCACGCTGCGCCCGACGGAGAATCGCCGCGTCCGGCTGCGCTAGAGCTGATCCGGGGTGTCCCATGGCCTCCACGTCAGTCAACGAGCACTCTCCGTCTATTCGCGGTCGGGTTTGCGTTTCCCCTCTCATCGGCCGATCTCGTTGCAGGGTCGATCGCGCGCCGGGAGGGAAGGACCTCACCCGTCGTAAGGGTGTCGTCCGATCCGACGGACATCCTCGAGAGATGCCCGTCCAGCTCGTCCTCGATCTCTTTGCTCCGGCGCCAACGGCCATTCCAGACGACCGCCCCGGCACCGCATCACTGCGGAGTGCTGCGCCGGTTCCGACCGGGTACGCCGTGTTCGACTGCGAGACGACGGGTACCGATACAGGAAAGGACGAGATCGTCTCGCTCGCTCTGCTCCAGCTCGACCCGGACG
>JANOFZ010000056.1:0-10202 GCA_031413935.1 Thermoleophilia bacterium
GAGCTCGATCACCTTGCAGCGAAGCTCCTTGCCCATGAACTCGTCGAGATCCTGGACGCGCCGGATGTCGACGAGGGAGGCCGGAAGGAATCCGCGCACGCCGAGATCGAGAATGAGCCCGCCCTTGACCACCTCGATGACGCGTCCGATGACGGCCTCTCCGCTCTCTGCAGCAGCCTCGATCGCCTTCCAGGCGAGCTCGAAGCGCGCACGCTTCTTGGAGAGGATCAGACGCCCCTCGGCGTCCTCCTTCGTCATCACGAGCGCGTCGATCTCCTCGCCGAGCGACACCTCGTCGGCCGGGTTGACCGAGCGCCGGATCGACAGCTCGGAGACCGGGATCACGCCTTCGGACTTGTAGCCGATGTCGACGAGCACCTCGTCCTTGTCGACGCGCACGACCGTGCCGTGCACGACCTCGCCCTCGTTGATGGTCGGGAAGGTTGCGTCGTAGTCGGGAATCAGCTCCCCATCGGGGCCGACGATCCAGACACCGTCTTCGAGGACGGGAATTTCTATAGTGGACATTTGGGTGCTCTCGGTAGGTTGGTTGGCCATGGGCGAACGGCGAGTATAGCGACGAATCGCCGGATTTTTGCCTCCACCCTTGCTACTTGGCGTCGGCCCAGTTGTCGCCGACACCAACGTCGACGGCAAGTGGGGGGTCGAGCGGATAGGCGCCGACCATCTCCTCACGGACGAGGTCTCGCACGCCGCTGACCTCGGTCTCGGGGACCTCGAGCAGCAACTCGTCGTGCACCTGGAGGACGAGGCGCGCAGTCCTGCCCTCGGCCCGCAGCCGGTCGTGGGCACGGATCATCGCGACCTTGATCACGTCGGCGGCAGTGCCCTGCATGACGGTGTTCACCGCGAGCCGCTCGCCCAGTGATCGAGTCTGGCGATTCGAGGCTCGAAGCTCGGGAATCGGCCTGCGTCGCCCGAGGAGCGTCGTCACGTAGCCGTCGGCGGCGGCCTGCGCAATTGTCCGTGCGATGAACTCCTGGACGCGTGGGAAGCGGGCCAGGTACGTGTCGATGTAGGCCTGCGCCTCGTCACGGGGGATCTCGAGGTTTTCGGCGAGCCCGAACGACGAGATGCCGTAGATGATCCCGAAATTGACCATCTTCGCCACGTCGCGCTCCGACCGCGTCAGCGTCGCTGGATCCTTACCGAGCACCTCGGCCGCAGTGCGCGTGTGGATGTCCTCCCCACGCTCGAACGCCTCCCGCAGCAAAGGCTCACCCGAGACGTGCGCCAGGATCCGTAGCTCGACCTGGCTGTAGTCGGCCGACAGCAGGCGATGGCCGTCCTCGGCGATGAAGGCCGAGCGGATCTGGCGGCCGAGGTCGGTACGGATCGGGATCGACTGGAGGTTCGGGTTCGAGGTCGAGAGCCGACCCGTCGCGGCGACGGCCTGGTTGAAGGTCGTGTGCAGTCGCCCGTCGAGCTCGGAGATCAGAGACGGCAGCGGCAGGAGGTACGTGTTGAGGAGCTTCGAGTACTCGCGCCACTCCTCGACGACGGGCACGATCTCATGCTTGTCGCGCAGCCCGCGGAGCACGCGGCTGTCGGTCGAGTAGCCCGTCTTCCCCTTCCGGCCCGGCTCGAGCCCGAGCTTCTCGAAGAGAATCCTGGCAACCTGCTGCGTCGAGCCGAGCATGAACTCCTCGCCTGCGAGATCGGTCGCCTTCGCCTCGAGCTCCTCGACGCGATCCCGCAGACGGGCTGTGATCTCCCCCATCCGGTACGTGTCGATCTTCACGCCGGCCGTCTCCATTGCGGCAAGAACAGCGGTGAGCGGCAGCTCGATCCGCTCGTAGAGGTCGAGCGATCCCCGCTCGACGAGGCGCTCGCGCATCGGGCCAGCCAACCGCCGCGTCGCCTCGGCATGACGGACGAGCAGCGCGGTCGTCTCCTCGGCGGCAGGCTCCGGCTCGATCTCGATTCCGTACTCGGCCGCGAGATCGTCGATCAGGTAGGCCGAGCGGCCAGGCTCGATCAGGTAGGCGGCGAGCATCGTGTCGTCTACGGGGGCGAACGGCAGCTTCAGCGCCTTCGCATCGTGCGCCACGATCTCGGAGTCGCGCAGCAGCGACGCCTGTGCCGGATCCCAGTCGGCGACGAGAACGCCGCTCTCATCGGCGACGGCAATACGGCCGCCCTCGATCGCCACACCGACGGGGCCACGGACGGCCGGCAGGGCGCCTTCGCTCCAGTCGACCGCCTGCCCCTCGAGCTTCTCGCGCTCCTGGGCAGGTACCGCCTCGTCGAGCTCGTCCACCCGGTTGAGGAGGTTGCGGAACTCGAAGCGGCGGAACATCTCCTTCAGCTGCGAGCGGTCGGGCGCTCCCGACACGAGCGCGGTCGGATCGACGTCGAGTGGGAGATCGCGGCGCATCGTCGCGAGGCTCTTCGACGCTCGCGCCTGGTCGGCGTTCTCCCGGACCGCCTTGCCGCGGGCCGGAGAGAGCTCGTCCGCGTGGGCGATCACCTCCTCGAGCGACCCGTACTGCGCGATCAGCTGCCCTGCGGTCTTGTCGCCGATCCCGGGTATCCCGGGGATGTTGTCCGACGTGTCGCCCTTGAGCCCGATGAAGTCCGGCACCTGGTCGGGCCGGACGCCGTAGCGGAGCTCGACGCGCTCGGGCGTGTAGACGTTAACGTCGGAAACGCCACGCGGCGTCATCATCAGCGTGATGTTCTCGGAGCAGAGCTGGAAGGCGTCGCGATCGGTCGAGACGACGCAGGTCTTCACGCCGGCCTCGTCGGCGCGCGTCGCGATCGTCGCAATCACGTCGTCGGCCTCCCAGCCCTCGAACTCGAGGTTGCGGTAGCCGAATGCCTCCACGATGGGGCGAAAGTGCGGGAACTGCTCGCGGAGCAGATCCGGCATCGGCTTGCGTCCCTGCTTGTAGACGACGTCCACGGCCTCCGCTGCCGCGGCACGATGAACGGGCCGTGTATCCCAGGCGACAGCAACACCCCGGGGGCGGTAGTCGGCGAGGAGCTTGAAGAGCATGTTCCCGAACCCGAGCAGCGCGTTCGTCGGGAGCCCGTCGCTCGTCGCGAGCTCCTCCGGCAGCGCGAAGAACGCGCGATAGGCAAGATTGTTGCCGTCGACGAGGAAGAGCTCCGCACCGCGCGCCGGTCTGTCGTCCACGTCGAGCTCCGCGCCGGTGATCGTCTTCGGGGACACGCGTCGAGTCTATGACGAACGTCCGCCCGTCGGCGCAGCTCTCGCTGACCGACCACGAGTGCTTGGATGGACACATGGCACGCATCCCATTGCTCTCCGGTTCGCGCATCCCGCTCGTGACGGTGGGAGATGACACTGTTCTCCTTGCGCCCCCGGGTCGTCTGGATCCACTGGGCAACGTCGCTGCGGCCGTCGGCGAGGCGCTTCGCTACCCGCTCTCCGGACCGGCGATCGACAAGCTGATCACGCCGGGTGGCCGGGCAACGATCGTCGTCGAGCCTCGCTCGCTCCCGCTTCCCGGCGCATCGATCGATCCACGGCAGGAGGCCGTCGCTGCCGTCGTCGACGAGCTGGAGCGATTGGGGATGCCCGCGCACCGGCACACGATCCTGATCGCCGGTGGTCTCGGTCGGCGCGCCGGACGTCGTGAGCTCGAGGCGGTGCTCCGACCAATGCAGGCGCGCGAGTTCCGCGGAGCGGTTGTCGTCCACGATGCAACGAGCTCCGAGCTCGAGCTGCTCGAGGTTACGGGCGCGGCGCCCGTCTCGCTTCACCCGGCGTTGCTGGCCGCCGACCTCGTCGTGTGCGTGACGGCCGCGGAGACGTCCGAGCGTGGCGGCGCCTGTGCTCTCCTTTCAAGTTGCGGCGTCGACACGATCGTCTCCGAGCCACCGGCCGCGTCGCTCCTCGCTCCATCGCACTCTCCGATCGGGGCGCTCGCCGGGAGGATCGCAACAGCCCTCGGTCTCGAGACCCCTCTGATCGGCGTCTCTCTCATCCTCGACCATCCGCACTTGACGGGTGGGTACCGCGGCTACCCGTCGTCCCCCGAGGCTCTCGCAGCGCTCGGTCGATCGCCGGTGCGGCGCCTCCTCAACATTCTCCCCGGCATGGTGAGAGAGCGGGCGGTCCAGAGGCTCGGGCGCGAGGTCTCGGCGACGGGAGTGCTCGCGGGGCCACCGGCCGTCGCCCACGCCGAGGCTTTGCTCCGCGGCATCTCGCTCCGAGGCGTATCGCTCCTCGGCCAGCTCGACACGATCGTCGTGCCACTGCCCTGGAGCGGCATTCACGAACCGCGCGAGCCGCTGAATCCCATCACCGCAGCGGCGACCGGCCTTGGCCATGCGATGCGCTTCTGGCGGGACGCGTCACCGCTCACCGAGGGAGGGACGATCGTCCTCCTGCACGACCTTCGACGAACGTTTGGGCACGGCCCGCAGGCCCCGTACCGCCCCCTCTTCCAGGTGCTCCGCGACGGCGGCTCGGACGAGCAGGTCGCGGACGGACGTGAGGCAGCCGCGCTCGACGAGCGTGCGCTCGCCGCCTACCGGGACTGCCGCGCGCCTCACTCACTCCTTCCCTACGTCGACTGGGCGTCATGCAAGCCGGCACTCGATCGTGCCGGCCGCGTGCTCGTGGCCGGCTGTCGCGACGCCGGAGCGGCACGCGCGCTCGGGTTCGTCCCCACCCACAGCATCACCGCTGCGCTCGAGATGGCACGTGGAGTTGCCGGTGGGAGCGACCGACTCGGAGTGCTGCTCGGCCCGCCCTACGCCCCGGTGATCGTCTCGTAGATCGGTGTGCAAGCCAGGCTGAAGCCTGGCACGCACGCTCGTAGATCGGTGTGCAAGCCAGGCTGAAGCCTGGCACGCACGCTCTACTCTTCGCCGAGATACGTCTTGCGGACCTGCTCATTCACCTTCAGCTCGTCGGCCGGCCCCTCGAGCGCGATCTGCCCGGTCTGCAGAACGTAGCCGCGCTTCGCGACATCGAGCGCCATCAGCGCGTTCTGCTCCACGAGCAGCACCGGCGTACCCTGCTGGTTGATCTCGATCACGATCTCGAAGATCTTCTCCACGAAGATCGGCGCGAGGCCCATCGAAGGCTCGTCGAGGAGGAGCAGCTTCGGGCGGGCCATCAGCGCCCGGCCGATAGCGCACATCTGCTGCTCACCGCCGGACATCGTGCCGGCCTTCTGGGCGCGCCGCTCGTACAGGCGTGGGAAGAGCTCGAAAACCCTGTCCATGTCGCCCTTGAAGTTCTCGCGATCGTCGCGCTGGAAGGCGCCCATCTCGAGATTCTCGGTCACGCTCATACGTGGGAAGAGCCGGCGACCCTCGGGACTCTGGGCGATCCCATTCTTGACGATCGAGTGAGGTGAGTTCGTCGTGATGTCGTTCCCCTGGAACCGGATCGTCCCCTGGCGCGGACGGTTGAGCCCGTTGATCGCGCGCAGCATGGTGGACTTGCCCGCCCCGTTCGCACCGATCAGCGTCACGATTTCGCCGCCGCCGACGCGGAGCGACACTCCCTTCAGCGCATGAATGGCGCCGTAGAAGACGTGCACGTCGTCGACGACCAAGACGTCGCCGTTCGAGGCCGGCGCAGCGCTCATGCAGCGGCCCCCTTGCCGAGGTAGGCCTCGATCACACGCTCGTTCGACTGGATCTCGGAGGGGCTTCCCTCCGCGATCTTGGCGCCGTACTCGAGCACTGTGATGTACTCGGAGACACCCATCACGACCTTCATGTCGTGCTCGATCAGCAGCACGGTGAGGCCCTTGTCGTCACGCGCGCGCCGCACGAAATCCGTAAAATCGGCCGTCTCCTGCGGGTTCATGCCGGCGGTCGGCTCGTCGAGCAGGAGTAGTTTTGGATCGGTGGCGAGCGCGCGGGCGGCCTCGAGGCGGCGCTGGTCGCCGTAGGGCAGCGTGCCGGCGTACTCCTCGTGCCGGCGCGGCAGGCCGCAGTAGGTGAGCAACTCTCTCGCCCGTTCGCGCGATTCGCGCTCCTCGCGCTTGACCCGCGGTGTGTGGAGGATAGAACCGAAGATGCCGCCGCGGAGGCGGCAGTGCATCCCGACCTGGACGTTCTCGATCGCGGTCATCTGCGCGAACAGGCGGATGTTCTGGAAGGTGCGTCCGATCCCCAGCTCGACGATCGCGTGCGGGGGCTTGCCGACGACCTCGACGCCGTCGAAAACGATCGAGCCTGACGTCGGCACGTAGACGCCGGTGATCTGGTTGAAGAAGGTCGTCTTGCCGGCACCGTTCGGGCCGATCAGCGCCACGATCGAGCCGCGCGGGATCGCAAAGTCGATGTCGTTCGAGGCCACGAGCCCACCGAACTCCTTGCGCACCTGCGTGGCGACGAGCAGGTTGTCCACGGGCGCGGTCATCAGTCGTCGCTCGAGTCGCGGTCAGTGAGCGTTCCCTCGTGCTGGACGTCGTAGAACGGCGTGTCGTGGACGCCCTCCGCGGCCTCGATCTTGTGCCTGCGTTCGGGAATCAGTCCGGTCGGCCGGAAGAGCATCATCAGCACGATGATGACGCCGTAGATGCCGAACTGGTACTTCGTGGGATCGAAGTCGAGCCCGCCCTCCTGCACCTTGGAGCCGATCGTGGCGAGACCTTCGAGGTTGAGATAGCCGAGAATCAGGCCGCCCACGAGCACGCCCCAGATCGACCCCATGCCGCCGAGAACGACCATGCAGAGCAAGAAGATCGAGAAGTTGAAGTAGAAGTCTGCGGGGAAGGCGCCGGCCCTGAAGCTGGCGAGAAAGGCACCTGCGACACCGCCGATGAACGCTCCGATCGCGTACGCCCACGTCTTCGTCCGCATCAACGGCACTCCCATCGCCGCAGCTGCGGTCTCGTCCTCACGAATCGCGATCCAGGCGCGGCCGAGTCGCGAGTCACGGAGACGCATAGAAGCGAAGATGGTGAGGAGCAGGAGGACGATCGCCACCCAGTAGTAGAGATCCTCCTTGTTCGATTGCGCGCGGAAGACGAAACCGCCGATGCCGAGCGAGTCGATCGGTGCGATCCCGAAGGTGCCGTTCGTGAGGTCGAAGCCCTTGATCGAGTCGGCGTTGCGGACGAACTGGGGCACGATCTCGCCGAAGCCGAGCGTGACGATGGCGAGGTAGTCGCCCCGGAGCCGGAGCGTCGGGAGACCGATCAGGATGCCGACGATCGTCGTGAACACACCGGCGAGGATGAGGATGAGCCACATCGAGAGGTGAATGCCGCTGAGGCCATCCGAGACGGTCGAGCCGAAGTGGAAGGTGACCTGGGAGAACTGCTGCGAGGCGAGCCAGCCCGCCGTATACGCGCCGGCGGCGTAGAACGCGACGTAGCCGAGGTCGAGCAGGCCCGCGTAGCCGACGACCATGTTGAGCCCCAGCGCCATCATCGTGCCGATGAGGATCGTGACCATCGAGTCCGTCCGTGGGACGAAGTCGCCGATCACCGCCATGCTCTTGAGTGTGTCGACGATGAGTGGATAGACGAGGCCGACCACGAGCAGGCCCGCGATCAGCCACCAGGTTCGTTCGGTGCGAACCCGGTCGAGAAGGCGCACGTCTCCCTTTGTGCTCATGCGCCCTCCGGTGTCTGCTCGCCAAGGATCCCCTGGGGACGGAAGACGAGGATGGCAATCAGGATGCCGAACACGAGCGACCGGGTCCAGTCACTGCCGGGCGTTCCGTCGAGGCCCTCGTTGAGCGCCTGCACGAGCCCGATCAACATTGCGCCAAGGACCGCACCGGTCAAGTTGCCGATCCCACCGAGCACGGCCGCGGTAAAAGCAATCAGCCCCAGCTCGAACCCCGTGTCGTAGCGCATGTTGAACTGGAGCAGGTAGACAAGCCCGGCCACGGCGGCAAGTGCACCCGCGAGGAAGAACGTGACGGAGATCGTACGATTGACGTCGATGCCCATCATCGCCGATGCCTCCGTGTCCTGGGAGACGGCGCGCATTGCCTTTCCCTGGCGCGTCGAGCGGACGAACCACGTCAGCACGAGGAGCACTGGAACAACGATGGCGAAGACCGCGAGCTTGTTCCACTGGATCACGATGTCGCCGATCGTGATCGCATCCGTGCGCGGGATGAAGTTCGGCACCGACTCGAAGTCGACGCCGTAGACCGCCAGCGAGAAGTTCTGGATCACGAACGACACGCCCACGGCGGTGATCAACGGCGCGAGCCGGGGAGCGTGGCGGAGCGGCTTGTAGGCGACACGCTCGATGCCGCCGTTGAGCAACGCGAACACGGGAATCGTGATCGCCAGGGTGCCGGCGAGCCCGACGAGAATGAGCAACACCCCGGCACCCTCATCGAGGCCGAACACGGAGACGATGAGCGTGCTCGCCACGAGCCCGGACAGCGCGAAGACGTCGCCGTGCGCGAAGTTGATCAGCTGCAGGATGCCGTAGACCAGGGTGTACCCGAGTGCGACGACTCCGTAGATGGCCCCGTTCGTGAGGCCGATGATCGAGACGTTGATGAACCGCGTCGGATCCTCGACGAACTGGACGACGAGGAAGACAGCCATCAGCCCCAGCAGCAGCAGACCGACCGCGTCGGTGATGCTAAGACTGCGGACGCGCGCCAGCGTCGTTGAAGCTGCGTTCGCCATACGTGGGGCGTGACATTACACTGGATGCGGCGGGAGAACAATGCCTCCCGCCGCATCCACCACGTTCGCGGACTCGTGCAGCCTAGGCCGCGCCGGCCGCCTTGACCGTCTCGGGCTTCGGGACGATCACCTCTGAGGCGGCGTTGTACTTCGTTTCCGACGCCGTGTAGATCGTGAAGCCGACAATCGCACCCACCGCGTCGACGGGGTCGCCATTCTCGTTGAAGCCGAATGAGCCGATCAGGCCATCGGTGACCTCGGTCGCGAACATCTTCGCGAGCACATCCTCCCGGGTGCCGTCAGACGCCGCGATCGCGTCGAGCAGCACCTGAGCCGCCTGAGCGCCGTAGATCGCGTACGGATCGACTGCCTCCTTACCCGCCAGCGGGCCTGCGAGCAATCCGTCGACGAACTCCTTGGCCTTGCCCTTGAACTCGGTGATCGGCACACCGGCAACTGACATGAACATGCCGGACGCTGCCGGGCCTGACTCGTCGACCGTGCCCTGCAACGTGAACCCGTCCGGTGCGAACAGTTTCACATCGCCGTCGTTCGGGCCGAGCACGGCCACCTTGTCCTTGATCAGCTGGGCACCGTTCTCGTCGATCAGGCCGCCGAGGAAGAGCCCATCGGCCCCGGTGCCCTCGACCTTCTTCATGAGGGCCTCGTAGCTCGATGCCTTACCGTCCCAGGCGTCGAAGCCGACGACTTCAATGCCGAGGAACTCGGCCGCCTTCTTGGTCGTCGTCGCGACACCGAGGCCATACGCCTCCTTGTCGTTCAGGATGAAGAGCTTCTTGACGCCCTGCTTCTGGACGAACTCGGCCACGGCCGCGCCCTGGTAGTCGTCGGCGGGGGCGACACGCAGGTAGTTACGCGTGCCGGAGGGGTAGAACTTGTCCGGCTCGGACGCGTCGCACCCACCAGGCAGGTTTACCGTCAGGCAGGGCCACGTGTTCGCAGGAGAGATCATCGTGATCCCGCCGTTCGGTGCCTCGTTCAGCACCGGGATGATGATCGCCGCACAACCGGAGTTGAACGTGCCGATCACCCAGAGCAACTTGTCGTTGGCAGCGTAGGCGTTCGCATTCTGCGAGCACTTACCGGAGTCCCACTTCGCCGCCTGCGCCGTCGCATCGTCGCACGACTGGTAGCCGATGTTGTAGTCGCCGGCCTTCCACTCTCGCTGGCCGAGCTCGTAGCGGATCGCCGCGACGATCTGCTCGGTCTGCGTGCGTGACGACCCCTGCAGCGGGAAGTCCGACGAGATGAGGTAATCCGGATCGCCTTCACCCTCGTATTCGATCGCGGTGCACGACGAGGACGGCAGCGCCTCTGGCGGCGCGCTGCTTTCGTCGCTGCCGCCGCAGCCGGCCGCGACGAGCGCGACTAGCGTGATCAGCAGGCCCACCAGGGCCAGGCTTTTCTTCTTGAGCATCAAGCTCTCCTCCTATGGAATGTTGACCGACCGCCGACCCACCGCCGACGCGGGAGCCGTACCCTCCGTCTGAGTTGCTCAAGTCTAGGTCAATCTGGCGAGAGTTCAAGTGAGACCGCTGACCTGCCAGGAGTCACCATCCTCGAGAT
>JANOFZ010000057.1:0-1591 GCA_031413935.1 Thermoleophilia bacterium
CGAGGATCAACGGTACTCAGCGACCGTCGTGGCGTACCAACCGTCGGCACACCAAAGGAGAATACGATGACAACCGATACGAGACTGGCGTTTTCGACTCGAGTTGATATCCCGGTCGATGCCCGCGTGGCGCTCGTGGAGCTGCTCAATGCGCGGCTGGCCGATGCATTTGATCTGTACTCCCAGCTCAAACAGGCGCATTGGAACGTGAAGGGCAGCGACTTCATCCAACTGCATGCGCTCTACGACACCGTCGCGGCGGATGTCATCGACTTCGTCGACCTGATCGCCGAGCGAGCGACGGCCCTCGGGGGGCTTGCGCTCGGCACCGCCCGGCTTGCAGCCTCGGCCTCGTCACTCGACGAGTACCCCCTCGATGCGGTCGCCGGCCGCGAGACGATCGTTGTCGTCGCGGACCGCCTGGCAGCGTTCGGGAACAGCGTCCGCGCCGACATCGACGCGTCCGCTGAGCTTGGCGACCAGGATACGGCCGATCTCTTCACGGAGGTCTCGCGCGCGATCGACAAGCATCTCTGGTTCGTCGAAGCGCACCTGCAGACATAGATACTGCTGACGCAGAACGACCTCCCCGCTGTTCCGCTCGGCTAGCCTAGGAACATGAGTGGACTGATTGCGCTGACGGGTGCTACGGGCTACGTGGGCGGCCGTCTACTGCACGCGCTCGAGGCTCGTGGGGAGCGCGTTCGCTGTCTCTCGCGCCGTCCGGAGTCCCTGTCGGCGCGCGTCGGACCTGGCACCGAGGTCGTGCACGGCGACGTGTTGCGCCCGAGGACGCTGCGCCCGGCGCTCGAGGGGGTCGAGACGGCCTACTACCTCGTCCATTCGATGGGGTCAGGCGGCTCGTTCGCCGAGGCGGATCGCAAGGGGGCCGCGGCGTTCGGGCGTGCTGCACTGGCCGTAGGCGTGCGCAGGATCGTCTACCTCGGAGGCCTCGGCGAGGGCGACCTCTCGGAGCACCTCGCCTCGAGGCACGAGGTGGGGAAGATTCTGCGCACCTCGGGGGTGCCGACGATCGAGTTTCGTGCCTCGATCGTGATCGGTTCGGGGAGCGCGTCGTTCGAGATGCTCCGCGCGCTCGTCGAGCGGCTGCCGGTGATGGTCACGCCACGCTGGGTGGGCACGCGCACGCAGCCGATCGCGATCGAGGACGTGCTCGCCTACCTCCTCGCTGCGCTCGACCATGAGCCGGACGGGAGCGAGGTGTTCGAGATCGGTGGCGCCGACGTCTGCTCGTACCTCGATCTGATGCACGAGTACGCCGACCGCCGTGGCACCTAAATCGATCACTCTCGAAGTTGATGTACCGAAGCTAAAAGTTGGCAATGATGAGTTTGCCGCGAAGCCAATCCAAAAAAAGGACGGTTCAGGGGACGTAACCAACCACTTCGAGTTTCAAAAAACAAATGCGGATGGCAAGTTCAAGGTAAATAAGGATGGCAGTGTCGATGTTTTAGCGCTGAACAGAGAAACGGGGGAGTTCGGCACTTACGCAAATAAGGTTGACAAAGAAACCGGAAAGGTAACTTTAACAGATACAAAAACAAATGAAGAAATCGACGCTAAAAACATA
>JANOFZ010000058.1:0-1740 GCA_031413935.1 Thermoleophilia bacterium
CCCGACCGGGGCATACCCCGCTCCTGTTATCTCGAGCCACTGCCCCGCCACGAAAACGCGGCGGGCCGTCATCTCGTCGCGGGTCAGCGTGCCGGTCTTGTCGGAGCAGATCACCGACGTGCTGCCGAGCGTCTCGACAGCCGCCAACCGCCGCATCAAGGCCCCGCGCTTGACGAGGCGCTGCACGCCGAGGGCCAGCGAGATGGTGACGACCGCAGGCAGTGCCTCGGGAACAACCGCTACTGCGAGCGCAACCCCGAACACGAGCATCTCGATGAACGGCTGACCCCGGAGGAGGCCCACGGCAACGATCACCACGACGAGAACGACAGCTGCCCTCGCAAGGAGACGCCCGAGCCGGTCGAGGTTGTCCTGCAGCGGCGTGCGCCCCAATTCGACGGTCGCGAGCATCTCCGCGATCCGGCCGAACTCGGTCGCCATCCCGGTCCCGACCACAAGGCCCAGTCCGCGGCCGTACGTGGCTGCGGTCCCCGCGTACACCATGTTGTCGCGGTCACCGATTGCGAGCTCCGAGTCGGCGAGCGGCTCCACCTGCTTCTCGACCGCTAACGACTCCCCCGTCAGCGTCCCCTCATGCACCTCGAGGTTCACGGCTTCGAGCAGCCTCGCGTCCCCGGCAATGCGGTCTCCGGCCCGTAGGACGAGAACGTCCCCGGGGACGACCTCTCGGGCCGGGACCGCCATCTCCTCGGCGTCCCGCAACACCTTCGCTACGGGAGCCGCCATCGTTCTCAGCGCCTCGATGGCGTGCTCGGCGCGATACTCCTGCACGAAGCCGAGCGCGACCGCAAAGATCACGATCACGGTGATCGCGATCGCCTCGACCCGGTGCCCGAGCAGGGCCGACAGTGCCGTCGCAACCAGAAGGATCACGATCAAGACGTTGCTGAACTGCGCCCTGAGCAACGCCCACCTCGACACTCGCTGCGGAGCCTCGAGCTCGTTCGGCCCAACGTCGGCAAGGCGCATCAGAGCGTCGGTGGTCGTAAGGCCGGTCGGCTCCGAGCGCAGTCGCTCGCACGCCGCGCCAGAGCTCATCGCGTGCCATACCGGTGGCTCATCACCTCCCGAAGGGTCACCCACGGGTCGGTAGTGAACAGCGGTCACGGCTCCATGCTCGCACGTGGCAGCGTGAGCTGCCTCCGTGAGAATCCCGATTCGGCCGTCGGTGTCGTCCCGGATGGGCTACCCGACGCATGCGATGTCGCCGAGGCTCAGGATGGGACTCATGACCCGGCGCGATCTCCTCCTCCTCCTGCTCCTCTCGTCCATCTGGGGCGGTTCGTTCCTGTTCATCAAGGTCGGGGTCGACGAGCTCGAGCCGTCGGTCGTAGCCCTCAGTCGGGTTGCGATCGGTGCCCTCGTCCTGCTCCCGCTGCTCCTCGCGAAGGGCGGCGTTCGACCGCTGCGAAGCTACGTCGTCCCGCTCGTCATTCTCGCCGCGTTCAACAACGCCCTCCCGTTCTGGCTGTTCGGGTTCGCCGAGCAGAGCATCTCTTCCGGCTTGACCGCCGTGATCCAGGCGGCAGCGCCACTCTTCACCGTGCTTCTCGCAGTCCGCATGGATCACACGCAGCGCGTCACAGGCGTGCGCCTCGTGGGGATCTGCGTCGGGTTCGTCGGGGTCGTGTTTCTCGTCGGACTGCAATCCGGTGGGGATCTCGTCGCAGCGTTCGCCGTCGTGGGCGTGGCTCTGTGTTACGCATTCTCCGTGCTCTT
>JANOFZ010000059.1:0-5223 GCA_031413935.1 Thermoleophilia bacterium
CCGACGTGACACGCGAGGACGTCGCCGCTGCCGTCGGCGCGGACGTTCAGGCGCTCGCCGACGCTGGCGATCGCGGAGCGGCCGTCGAGACGATGGCGCGGGGCGCAGCCGAGATCGTCAAGCGTCTGCACGCCGAGGGCAAGCTCGACGCGATCGGCGGTCTCGGTGGTTCGGGCGGCTCCTCGATCGCGACGTACGCGATGCGTCAGCTACCGATCGGTGTACCCAAGCTGATGGTCTCGACGGTTGCCTCGGGCGACACGAGCCCCTACGTCGGTTCGGTCGACGTGACGATGATGTACTCCGTCGTCGACATCGCAGGCGTGAACAGCATCTCGGCGAAGATCATGACGAACGCGGCCGCCGCCCTTGCCGGAATGGCGAAGGCGACCGTACCGCAGCTCGGCGAGGAGAAGCCGCTGATCACTGCGTCGATGTTCGGTGTCACAACGTCAGCGGTGACGACGGCGCGTGAGCGGCTCGAGGAGCTCGGCTACGAGGTGCTCGTCTTCCACCAGACCGGCGCGGGCGGCGGCTCGATGGAGGCGCTGATCGAGGCCGGTTTCATCGCGGGCTCTCTCGACGTGACGACGACCGAGTTCTGCGACCTCGTCGCGGGCGGCGTCCTTCAGGCGGTGCCCGACCGCCTCGAGTCCGCAGGGCGACGCGGGATCCCGCAGGTCGTCTCGCTCGGCGCGCTCGACATGGTCAACTTCGGCCCGGTCGAGACGGTGCCCGAGCGCTACCTCGACCGGAATCTCTACGTGCACAACCCCACGATCACCCTGATGCGGACGACTCCCGAGGAGTGCCGCGAGATCGGCCGGATCATCGCCGGGAAGCTCAACGCGGCGACCGGCCCCACCGAGCTGTTCGTGCCGTTGCGCGGCGTGTCGGCAATCGCCACCGAGGGTGGGGTCTTCTACGACGCCGAGGCAGACGCTGCGCTCTTCGACACGATCCGCGAGCTCGTCGACGCCTCGAAGGTCGTGCTGCACGAGATCGACGCAGACGTGAACGATCCGGCCTTCGCTCTCGCGATGGCGAACCGGCTGCACGAACTGATCGAGGCCGCAGCGTGACCCGGGCAGAGGCACTCACACGGCTCCGCGCTCAGATCGCCGCGGGCAGCCCGGTCATCGGCGCCGGTGCCGGCACCGGGCTCTCGGCGAAGCTGGCGGAGGCCGGTGGCGCCGACCTGATCATCATCTACAACTCGGGCCGCTACCGCATGGGCGGGCGCGGCTCGCTCGCGGGGCTGATGCCCTACGGCGACGCGAACGAGATCGTCGTCGACATGGCGCGCGAGGTGCTCCCGGTCGTGAAGCACACTCCCGTATTGGCGGGGGTCTGCGGCACCGACCCGTTCCGCCTGATGCCCGTGTTCATCGCCGAGCTGAAGCGCATAGGCTTCAGCGGCGTCCAGAACTTTCCCACCGTGGGGCTGATCGACGGCACGTTCCGGGTCAACCTCGAGGAGACCGGGATGGGGTATGGCCTCGAGGTCGATGCGATCCGGATCGCCCACGAGCTCGATCTCCTGACCGCGCCGTACGTCTTCTCGGACGACGATGCCACGGCGATGGCCGAAGCCGGCGCGGACGTGCTCGTCCCGCACATGGGGCTGACGACGGGCGGCTCGATCGGTGCGGACACCGCGAAGTCGCTCGACGACTGCGTGCCGCTGATCCAGGGGATGCACGACGCAGCAAAGCGCGTCAACCCCGACGTGATCGTGCTGTGCCACGGTGGGCCGATCGCCGAGCCCGATGACGCCGCCTACATCCTCGAGCGCACGGAGGGCGTCGTCGGCTTCTTCGGAGCCTCGTCGATGGAGCGCTTACCGACCGAGGTTGCGATGACCGAAAACATGAAACGGTTCAAGTCGATTCCCGTGAAAGGGGCATAACGCAATGGCAGGATCATTCAAGCCGCGGGACGCACTCACCCGTGACGACCACGACTGGGGCGTGTTCGCCCAGATCAGCGGCCCGCGTGACGGCCTCTCGGGGATCGTGGCGATCGAGGCGACGTTCCTCGCCGGCAAGTGCCACGACTTCCACCGCCATCCCGGGCAGGAGGAGGTCATCTATGTGATCGAAGGGACGATCGAGCAGTGGCTCGAGCAGGAGAGGCACATGCTCTCGGCGGGTGACTCGGTCGTGATTCCGGCCTCCGGCGTGCATGCGACGTTCAACGACGGCGACGCACCCGCGAAGATCCTCGCGATTCTCTCGCCGTCGGTGGGCGAGGACGGTTACGGCGTGGAGGACGTTGCGGGCGACGAGCCCTGGGCGTCACTGCGCTGATGCTGGCGATCCAGGTTCACGAGGGCGGCGAGCTCCGCCACGAGACGGTGGCTGACCCGGTTGCGGCCCCGAGCGAGGTCGTCGTCGAGCTGCGGGCGGCTGCGCTCAACCGCAGGGATCTGCTCGTCGCGGGTGGCACCTATCCGTTCCCGCTTCCTCTGATTCCCGGCTCCGACGGTGCCGGAGTGCGGCGCGACACGGGCGAGGAGGTCGTGATCTTCCCGACCCTCGGATGGGGCGAGCGTGAGGAGGTGCAGGGTCCTGACTTCCAGATTCTCGGCGGGCCACGGAACGGTACGTACGCCGAGCTCGTCGCCGTGCCCGCGGCCAACGTGTTTCCGAAGCCGGCGCGGCTCAGCTGGGAAGAGACGGCCGCACTTCCTCTCGCCGGGCTGACGGCGTATCGCGCGCTCTTCTCGCGCGGCGGCCTGCGCAACGGTGAGACGGTGCTCGTGCTCGGTGCAGGGAGTGGCGTCTCGACCTTTGCCGTGCAGCTCGCGGCTCAGGCGGGAGCGCGCGTTCTCGTGACGTCGTCGTCTGCCGACAAGATCGAGAGATCGATTGCGCTCGGTGCGGAAGGTGGCGTCAACTACGCGACGGAGGACTGGGTCGCTGCGGTGAAGGAGCTCGGCGGCGCAGATCTCGTTGTCGATTCGATCGGCTCGACGTGGCCGCAGTCACTCGACTGCCTGCGCCCCGGAGGGCGTGTCGTCGTCTTCGGTGCCACCGGCGGCACCGAGGCAACGCTCCCGGTGCGGCCCTTCTACTTCGGCCAGTGGTCGTTGCTCGGGACGATGATGGGCAGCCCGACCGACTTCGCGGGGCTCCTCGGAGCACTCGACTCGGGGTCGTGGCAGCCGGTGATCGACTCCGTCCTGCCGCTTGCCGAGGCCGCGCGTGCGGTTGAGGCGATGGCGCGTGGGCAGCATTTCGGCAAACTGGTGCTCGCATGCAGCTGAGCACGACAGAGTGGGGCGATCCGACGGGGCAACCGGTCGTCTGCCTGCATGGCGTTACGGGCCATGGGCGACGCTTTCGAAGACTGGCAGAGGAGCGCCTCCAGAAGTATCGGGTGATCGGCGTCGACTACCGCGGCCATGGGCGTTCGGGGTGGGAACCGCCGTGGAGCGTCGAGCAGCACGTCGCCGATCTCCTCGAGACGACCGACGATCTCGGGATCTCCGAGGCGGCCTGGATCGGGCACAGCTTCGGTGGCAAGCTTGTCGCCGAGGTTGCGGCCCGGCAGCCGGATCGCGTCGTCTGTGCCGTCCTGCTCGATCCTGCTATGCAGCTCGATGTCGCTGTCTCAGGGGAGCGAGCCGACATGACGCGTGCCGACGTCTCGTTCGCGAGTGCGGACGAGGCAATCGAGGTGCGGCTCGGCGACGGATCCCTCTTCACGACGCCGCGCGAGACGCTCGAGGAGGAGACGCGCGAGCATCTGGTCGAGAGCCCGGACGGCCGCTTCCGCTGGCAGTACGCGCCCGCTGCAGTGATCGTTGCCTGGAGCGAGATGGCGTCGTCGACGCCGCCGTGGCCGAGGTGCTCGACGCTCGTCGTCTGCGGCGAGCGCTCCTGGATCCCGGTCGTCGCGCCGCGGAACGGCCATGTCACCAGGGTCGATGTCCCCGGCGGCCACAGCGTCCTCTGGGACGACTTCGACGCGACCGCCGACGCAATCGTGCAGTTCCTGAGCTGACTCCACGACTCAGGTGTGAGGGACGAGCGGCAGTGACCGCCGATAGACCCGCCTCGAACGAGAAGAGCACGGTCGACTCGACCCCGCGCCTTCTCTCGGGCGGCAACCCCAGATCGCAAAGGCCGACGGAGACGCTCCCGTACAGGCGTACATCGCGGCGATGCCGGGCTGGAAGCGCGATGTTGGACTCTGGGTCGACGCGCTCGTCGTGCGCACCGTGCCCGACGTGCAGAAGGCGGTGCGGTGGAACTCGCCCTTCTACGGAGTCGAGGGTCAGGGCTGGTTTCTCAGCTACCACTGCTTCACGAAGTACGTCAAGGTGACGTTCTTCCGCGGCACGTCGCTGCGTCCGCTGCCGCCCGGCGAATCCAAGACCGAGGAGACGCGCTACGTCAATGTCTACGAGCGAGCGCGGCCCGACGACGACCTTGTTGCGAGTTGGATCAAACAGGCCGCGGAACTGCCCGGCTGGATGCCGTAGCCGAGACCGCGCGCGGTCTCGGCTACGGCGCCGGGCGGAGTGCGTCGACCGTCACCGTCCGAACCAGCCCGGAGACCGCCCGTGTGAGATCGTCGTTCGACGTGACGAGCGCGTCTGCCTGGAGCTGCGTCAACGCGACGAACTCGGCGTCGCCCGTCGTCGACCAACCCAGCTGATCCGCAACCTTCCATGCCGTTCGTTGCAGCACCTTGTCGCCGAGGAACCGAACTCTGAGCGAGTTGATCCGCGTCACCCGTTCGATTCCCCCGGCGTTCGAGATCTCGCCTCGGCGGGCAGCCTCGTACAACGTCGCGAGCGCCTGCGAGCGCACGAGTGTGGGCGCGAAGAGCGTGTGCTCGTCGGCGACCTCGATCTCGCCGGCGGCAATCCGGAGCAGCGTCTCGCAGTCGACGACGAACCGGGTCATACGTCGGATCGTAGTAGGACAATCCGTGCGGCGCGGCAGCCGCGAGTTGCATAGGATCGCGCCGTGGACGAAGCACGCCTCGACGACACCGGCTCGGGCCTAGCACCGGCCAACGAAGGGTGGTTCGTCGTCAACGTGCGGGATGCCGAATGGATGACGTCGGACACGTTCGGATCCGGGTGCGAGTTCGAGAGCCGCGAGCGCTCGTTCCCGCAGCTCGGGATCAATATCAGTGTCCTCGAGCCGGGCAAGCCGAACTGCCTCTATCACTCCGAATCGCTGCAGGAGGCGTTCCTCGTGCTGTCCG
>JANOFZ010000060.1:0-2033 GCA_031413935.1 Thermoleophilia bacterium
CAGACCGAATGGTGGCCGGCGTCTGTGAAGGCCTGGCGCGCTACTTCGACCTCAACCCAGCGTTCTACCGGGTCGGCTTCGTCGTCCTGACGCTTCTCGGCGGCGCCGGCATCCTCATCTACCTGGCCGCGGTGCTCGTGATTCCGGAGGAGGGCAAGCCCGACTCGATCGCGGCTGAGGCCCTGCGGGGCCGGCGAGAACGTCCGTGGCCGTTGATCGGTGTCGGTCTGATCGCCGTCGCAGCTGCGGTGCTTCTCTCGCGCGCCACCCTCTGGCCGCAGGGCGATGCAGCCTGGGTTCTCGTGCTTCTCGCCGGGGCCGTGATCCTCTGGACGCAGCGCTCCTCGCGGACGCCGTCGACGGAGATCGTCCTCGCAGCTGACGGCACACCGGTCGAGCGTTCCTCACGCGGTGGCCACGTGATCGCAGTGATCTCGGTGATCCTCGCAGTCATGGTCGTTGCTGTCCTGACGGCGGCTGCGACGGTGGCAACGGTCTTCCACGTCGACGTGCGCAACGGCGTCGGCGAGCGCGCCTACCAGCCGGCGCTCGCGGCAGGCGTGCAGCCGCAGTACAAGCTGGGCATCGGAGAGCTCCGACTCGATCTCACTGGAACCCGGTTCCCGATCGGCGAGACGCGGATCGATGCGCGCGTGGGCATCGGCGAGCTGAACATCATCGTCCCTCCCGACGTCGCGCTGCGGGCAACGGCAACCGCCCAGGCCGGCGAGGTCGAAGTTCTGGGTCGCACGACCGACGGCCGGAACGCCGATCTCTCGGTCGCGACGCCCGGGCTCCGTGTTCTCGTCCTCGACGCGAAGGTCGGGCTCGGGACGGTGCACATCACCCGCTCCCTACCATGACCGTCAGTGGCGATTCGCTCCTTCGCTCGTAGTTCCGACGACAGGGTCGTCGCGGGGGTCTGCGCGGGTATCGCGCAGACCCTCGGCGTCGATCCGACCCTGATCCGGCTCATCTTCGCGATCCTCGCACTCGCCGGAGGCGCGGGCGTCCTGCTCTATCTGGCGCTCTGGGCCTACAGTGACTCCCGCAGCATCTGGGTCGTTGCGATCCTCGGCCTGTTCGGAATCTCGGCCGTCCTCCACGCGCTCGGCCTCAACGATCGTGTCGTGATCGGGATCGCTCTCGTCGCAGGAGGACTGACGCTGATCTGGCGTCGCGGCGGAACGTTCTCGAGGAACGCGCCACTCTCCGCGCTCGGCGTCACGCTCGCGGCCGCCGGAGCCGTGCTCGTGCTCTCCCGCGGCGGCGTCGACCAGTCGGTGCTGGCGCCGGGCGCCGTTGCCGGCTCGCTGCTCCTCATCGCGGGCCCGTGGCTCTGGCGGCTTGCGGTCGACCGCGACGCAGAGCGAACAGCGCGGATTCGTGGCGAGGAGCGAGACGAGGTCGCAGCTCGCGTCCACGATTCGGTTCTGCAGACGCTCGCCCTGATCCAGCGCCACGCCTCGGAGCCGCGCAAGGTCGCCGCCTACGCGCGGCGGCAGGAGCGCGAGCTTCGCGGTTGGCTCTACGGCGACCGCGCGACCGACGGTTCCGACACGCTCTCCAGCCTCCTGGCCACAGCGGCAGCCGACGTCGAGGAGCTCCACGACGTCCGCGTCGAGCTTGCAAGCTCCGGCGACTGTTCTGCCAACGAGAGCATCGCAGCTCTCGGCCTCGCCGCACGCGAGGCGATGACGAACAGCGCCAAGTACTCCGGGGCCCGGCTCGTCGATGTCTATTCCGAGGTGAGCGACGTGCGCGTCTTGGTCTTCGTGCGCGACCGGGGCGTCGGCTTCGACCCGACATCCGTCTCCGCAGACCGCCGCGGCATCTCCGACTCGATCGTGGGACGCATGCAGCGCGCAGGCGGCACGGCCACGGTCACGAGCGCGCCAGGCGAGGGCACCGAGGTCGAGCTCACTCTCTCGAGGAGCGAATCGTGAAGCGCCGCGTCGTCCTCGTCGACGACCACCACCTCTTCCGCTCGGGCGTCAGAGCCGAGCTCGGGGAGAGCGTCGAGGTCGTCGGCG
>JANOFZ010000061.1:0-2041 GCA_031413935.1 Thermoleophilia bacterium
CCCCAAAAAGATGTGCAAGTATTAAGAAATATTCACCATACACCTCAAAGGTACAAAAGATAAGTGTAATAAATATTTAGATGATAAATTAATATTTCACCAGAGACTAGAAAGATAATATTATGAAATATATATTTTAGAATTTCAAAAACCCAGGTAAAAGAGCCTTCAGCATTGATTATGCCATAAAAAACATACCACCAGAGGTGGTAAAACTAAGAAGTAAGAATTCACCAGGGGCAGCGGGGCAGATGGTGCGTACAGGAGGCGGCGCTCAAGCAGTACTGCAGCGAACGATCGATTCCGACCAACATCTGCGGCAAGGTGATTGTCGCGACCGAGGCGTCCGAGCTTCCGCGTCTCGAGGAGTTGCACCGGCGGGCAGTTCAGAACGGCGCTGTCGGGCTGGAGCTGATCGAACCGGATCGCTTGCGCGAGCTCGAACCGCACGCGGCCGGCGTGCGCGCACTCCACGTGCCCGGCACGGGAATCGTCGACTTTGGCCGTGTCGCCCTCTCCTTTGCCGACGACGTCGTTGAGGGAGGGGGTGAGATCCTGCTCGGGTACGAAGTGACAGGTATCGCGGAGCGCAGCGGCGAGGGTGTGCGGCTGACGTGCGATGCAGGCGAGGTGGCTGCGCGCAACGTGGTGTTCTGCGCCGGCGTCTACGCCGACCGGCTCGCCAGGCTCGGGGGTGGGGCTGACGAACCGAGGATCGTGCCGTTCCGCGGCGACTACTACGTTCTTCGTCCAACCGCCAGACATCTTGCGAACGCCCTTATCTACCCCGTGCCCGACCCGGCGTTCCCTTTCCTCGGGATCCACACGACGCTTCGGATGGACGGCTCCATGTGGCTCGGCCCAAACGCGGTGCTTGCGCTCGATCGAGAGGGCTACCGGCGACGACAGGTATCGGTTGGTGATGTAACCGACACCTTTCGATCGCGCGGCTTTCGACGTCTCGCCCGGCGGCATCTCCGGATGGGATTGGGCGAGATGGTGCGTGACGTCAGCAGGCACCTCTTCGTCGCCTCCGCGCGGAAGCTGCTTCCGGAGCTCGAGGCGGGGGATGTGATCGCCGGCCCTGCGGGGATTCGCGCCCAGGCCGTCAGCGCGGATGGATCGCTCGTCGAGGACTTTGTGTTCGAACGGCGACCCGGCGTCGTCCACGTTCGGAACGCGCCGTCCCCGGGCGCGACGTCGTCGTTGCTGATCGGCGAGACGATCGCCGCGATGGCGGAGGAGGCGTTCGGGCTCGACTAACGCGGACGATGTCGCTCCGCCCACGCCTCCGCCATCTCGACCCGTTGAGCAAGGGTCGGGTGGCTGTCGAGCAGCACGTGGGCCCACGCGGGCGGGTCGGGGTCGCCGAGCGACGTCTTCGAAAAGCCGGCGAAGAGCCCTCGCACGGCCGCCGGATCGCGGGTCGTCTGGAGCGCCTTCCAGTCGGCCTCCGATTCCATCCGCCGGCTGATCCAGCTCTGCGCCGGCGCGGACGCGAGCTGGAGCGCAGCCACGACGAGAAGGGCCAACGGGATAGCCGCCGCTTCTCCCATGCCCCCACGGCGACGGGTCACCCGCATCAGAATCCACGCGCCGGGAAGCGCGAAGAGCCCGAACCAGGCAAGTGCCTTCGGAATGTGATTGCTCGAGTGATGCCCGATCTCGTGGGCGAGCACGGCCCGCACCTCTTCGTCCGAGAACGTGCCGTCCACCATCGTGCTCCAGAGAACGATCTTGCGCGACGGGCCGAAGCCGACGGCGTAGGCGTTCGCCTGGCTCGTCGTGCCGCTCACGTCCTCCACCGAGATCGGGATCCCGGAGACCCCCTGCTTCCTCTCGAACGCGTCAGCAGACCGCTGCAGGGCAGGATCGTCGAGCGACGTCGTCTCGGGGAGCAGGTACGGCTGAGCGAACGCAAAGCCTGCACCGATGACGACGAACACAAAAGCGCCGGGAATCCACCACGCCTCGCCGAGCTTGCGGGCAAGAAACATGACGATGAGCAAGGTGACGCAGATCGAGGTGAAGGCCGCCGCCA
>JANOFZ010000062.1:0-4702 GCA_031413935.1 Thermoleophilia bacterium
CGAGCGAAACTGCTCCGGGATCGGCGCCCACACGAACATCGATCCCTTCGGCTTCGGGAACGACCAACCCGCACGGTCGAGACCATCGCAGAGCGCATCGCGGCGGGATTCGTAGATTGCCGATGCCTCGCGCGGATAGTCCGGGAGCTCGTTCATCGTCACCGTCGCGGCGATCTGGATCGGCTGGAAGGTGCCGTAGTCGAGCCATGACTTGAGGCGGGCGAGGGCGCTGACGACGGCGGCGTTGCCGACGACAAACCCGACGCGCCAGCCCGCCATCGAGAACGACTTCGTCAACGTGTAGAGCTCGACCGCGACCTCGTCAGCGCCGGGTACCTGCAGGATCGACGGCGCCTTGTAGCCGTCGAAGACGAGGTCCGCGTAGGCGAAGTCGTGGACGACGAGCAGCTCGTGCTCACGGGCGAAGGCGACGACGCGCTCCATGAAGGCGAGGTCGACCGTCGCGGTTGTCGGATTGTGCGGAAACGAGAGGATCACCACGCGTGGCTTCGGGTGTGCGCGCTCCCAGGCCTCCTCGAGGTTCGCGAACAGATCCTCGTCGGCACCCATCGGCACGCGGGTCACGGACGCCCCGGCAAGGATCGGCGCGTGGATGTGGATCGGGTAGCTCGGGCTCGGCACAAGCGCAGAGTCGCCCGGCTCGAGGAGCACCCACATCAGGTGCGAAAGGCCTTCCTTGGCGCCGATCGTGTTCAGCACCTGCGTGTCGGGGTCGAGATCGACGTCGAACTGGCGCTTGTACAGCGTGGCCGCGGCGAGGCGAAGGTTGGGGATGCCCTTCGACGCGGAGTAGCGGTGGTTGCGCGGATTGTGCGCCGCCTCGGTGAGCTTCTCGACTGCGAGCTCGGGAGAGGGGAGATCGGGGTTGCCGAAACCGAGGTCCACGACGTCGGCGCCACCACGCCGTAGCTCGAGCGTGAGCTCGCGGATGACTGCCAGAACGTACGGCGGCAGGTTGTCGACGCGACGAAAGTCCATTAGACATACCAATCGGGAAGACCGTCGGTTCCCGCCGCTGCTGTGTGCGCCGTAAAGGCAGCGACGAACTCCCGGATGGCTTCCGCTGCATAGTGGGTGGGATCCCAGGCAGCATAGAGCGAGATGTGCAGAGGGCCGTCGATGCCGTCGATGAGCAGCTTGCGGAGCTCGTACGCGGGATCGTCGGTGAGGATCGCGACGCCGGTTCCGGATGCCGCAAGCGCCTGACCGATCCCGGGCACGCCGACCTCAGCCGCGATTCGATACGAGTCGTGGGAGCGGCGTACCTCGTCCTCGAAGACACGACGGGTTCCGTGAGTGAAGTCGAGGACGACGAGCGGTTGTCGCAGAAGGGTTGCGAGCGCGACGCGGTCGTGGCCCGCCCAGGCATGGCTCGACGGGACCTGAGCCCAGATCGGGAACCGGGCGACGAGCTGTGACGCAGTGTCCCGGGGCGGGGGGTTCGTCGAGATCGCGAGGTCGACCTCGGCGCGTGCGAGAGCGTCGTACGCTGCATCGGCCGAGGCAACGACGAACGTCGTCGTTGCGAACGGCTCGCCTCGGGAAGCGACGAACGGGGCAATCACATCGGCGATCGTGGTGGGGTGCGCGGCCACCGTGAGCTGTACCTGGATCCCCTGCGCAAGCGCGGTCATCGTGGCCCGTGCGCTATCGGCCCGTGCGATCAGATCACGAATTACAGGCAGGAGACGTCGCCCGGCAGGGCTGAGCTGGAGGCTTCTTCCATTTCGGACGAACAGGTCGACCCCGAGCTCCACCTCGAGCGCCTGGATCTGACGCGAGATCGCCGGCTGCGCGATATGCACCTGCCGCGCGGCCGCCGTCACCGAGCCCTGATCGACAATGGCGAGGAAGTATCGGAGTGTGCGCAGTTCCATTAATGCTTCGAAGGCATCGATCTGTAGCCAAATGAGTATTGGACATCATAAGTCGAGTGGCGGATAGTGCTCGCGTCATCGTGTGCCCGCCCACGATCTCAACTTCGATGCCGGATCCGGAGTCCCAGACCGGTGGAGTTCACAATTCGACGGCAACCAGGAGGTAGTCGCATGCGCAACAAGTGGAAGCTCTCGACCTCTCTCGTGGCCATTGCGGTCGCGCTCGTCATCGCGACGGCATCGTTCGCGAGCTCGGCTCGGAGCACCTCGTCAACGGCGCTCCTTCGCGTTGCCACAACGGCTGGAGTAACGACGTGGGATCCGATCAAGTCGTTCTCCACCGAGGTTCTCTACATGGCGAACATCTACGAGCCTCTCGTCTATGCCAATCCACCCGGAGCCAAGACGGCCTTTCGACCGGGGCTCGCGACGAACTGGGGTCGCAGCAAGGACGGCAAGACGTGGAAGTTCACACTCCGCCAGGGTGTCAAGTTCCACAATGGCGAGAGGCTGACTGCGCAGGCGGTCAAGGCTTCTCTCGACGCTGCGAGGAAGCGTGGCGGGGCCTCGTTTATCTGGGCACCGGTCGCGTCGATCTCGGCCCCGAACGACTACACCGTTGTCTTCAACCTCTCCTACGCCTACCCGATGACGCTTGTCGCCGCGTCCGAGAACGGCGCCTGGATCGTCTGTGAGGAGGCCCTCAAGGCGGCAGCCGCCGACCCGAACTACTTCGAGTCCGGCAAGGAGTGCGGCACCGGCCCGTACACGCTCAAGTCGTACGAGTCGGGCAAGCAGGTCGTGCTCGCGCAGAACAAGGACTACTGGGGAGGCTGGAAGAGCAGCCAGTTCAAGAACGTCGTCTTCCAGATCACGCCCGAGGCGATCACGCAGCAGCAGGCACTCCAGTCCGGCCAGGTCGATATCGCAACCTCGATCCCGGTCGAGAACGTTGCGAAGCTCGGGAAGAATCCGAGGTTCAACGTGACGCGGGACGCGTCGTCGCTGAGCTACATGGGCTTCTACAACACCTTGCGCGCCCCGCTCGACAACGTCCTCGTGCGTCGCGCGCTCAACTATGCGATGCCGTACAAGGACATCCTCACCGTCGGGGCAGGCGGGTACGGCACCCAGTCACGGAGTGCCGTACCGAAGGGTGTGTTCCCCTATAGCGCGAACACGCCGCAGTACACCCAGAATCTCGTCAAGGCAAGGGCGCTTCTCGCTCGGGCCGGGCACAAGGGCGGCGGCTTCAGCCTCAACCTCACCTACGCCGCTGAGAACGCGGCCGAGGGACGGTTCGCACCGCTGATCAAGGACGCCTTCAAGAAGATCGGCGTTACAGTGAACATCAAGTCACTGCTCTTCAACCAGCAGTGGAAGGCCGCGAAGGACGACCCGGCGAAGGCCCAGGATATCTTCCTGTTGCTGTACTGGCCGACCTATAGCGACGCCGGCTCGGACAACCTGTGGTCGATGTTCCACTCCAGCAAGAAGCCATTCTTCAACCTCAGCTACATCAAGAGCCCGCTGTACGACAAGCTGGTTGATGGTGCTGGCGAGCTGTTGGGGACAGACAAGAAGGCTTCCCAGGCAATGTACGAAAAGGCGATGATCTCGCTCCAGGGCGCGGCAGCCGGCTTCTTCCTCTACGACGCCGACGCGCTCTTCGTTTCGAGCAAGTCGGTCAACACGGACGGGGCGCTCAACATCAACTACCCGTTCGTCCAGTTCGTCTACGCGATGCAGCAGGTCGGATAGGGCGATAGACCGGAACGAGACAGAGGAGCCGTCGAATGCTTCATTTTCTGCGTCGACGGCTCCTCGCCTCGCTCCTGACTCTGTTCGGGATCACGACGATTACGTTCGCACTTGCGCGCGTCGTCCCCTCGGATCCAGCCGCCGTCTACATCGGACCGCTCGCGCGACCTGACGAGCTCGCCCGGGTGACGAAAGAGCTCGGACTCGATCGCCCGCTCTACGCGCAATACGGGTCGTACCTGTGGGATCTCTTCCATGGCGACTGGGGTCGATCGCTCGCGACGAAGGAGTCGGTGCTCGGTGGGATCGCCGCCCGTCTGCCGGCAACGCTCGAGCTGATTCTCCTTGCGATGGTGCTGGCCGTCGCCATCGGGATCCCGCTTGGCGTATGGGCCGCCTACCGAAAGGGTGGACTCCCGGACGCAGGCGCCCGCGTCGGCTCGGTGGTCGGGATTTCGATGCCGGTGTTCTGGCTCGGGCTCCTGCTGCAGGTTCTCTTCGCCGAGCAACTCGGTCTCCTCCCCGCGACCGGCAGGCTCAGCCTCGAGATGTCGGTGCTCGACCCCATCACGAAGATCACCGGCTTCTACACGATCGATTCGCTCGTAACCGGCAACTGGGCGGGCTTTCGTGACGCGACGAGCCACCTCCTGTTGCCGACGATCACGCTTGCCGCCTATCCGGCCGCTCTGATCACGCGGATGACCCGGGCTGCGATGCTGGATGTGCTCGGGCAGGACTACGTGCGTACGGCACGGACGTTCGGGCTCAGCGAGCGACTCATCCTCTGGCGACTCGCCCTTCGCAATGCCATGCCAACGACACTCACCGTCTCGGGACTCTCGCTTGCGTACCTCGTCACGGGCAGCTTCTTCGTGGAGATCGTCTTCAACTGGCCAGGCCTCGGGCAGTACTCGACGAGCGCACTGCTCAACCTCGACTACCCCTCGATCATGGGGATCACGCTGCTCGGGGCGATCATTTTCCTTCTCATCAACCTCGTCGTCGACCTGCTCCAGGCGCGACTCGACCCGCGGATCAGG